>NZ_DBHIGR010000041.1:0-14248 GCF_057249185.1 Oribacterium sp. | reverse complement strand
GGGCTTCCCATTGAAAAGGTGGAGCGGGGCATTACCTACGGCTACTATCATTGCCACTATGCCTTGGAGAAAAAGGAAGGGGAGCTTCCTCTTATTTCCGTGATTATCCCCAGTAAGGACCATAGTGAGGATTTGGATCTGGCCATTCGTTCTCTCTTTGCCGGAAGCTATCCTTACCTGGAAGTGATTGTGGTGGAGAACAATTCCGTAGAGGAAAAGACATTTGCCTACTATGAAAAGATACAGGAGGAATTTCCGGCACGATACGGAGATTTCCAAAAGAAGGCGGTACGGGTGGTGCGCTGGGAAAGAGAGTTTAACTACTCCGCCATCAATAACTTCGGGGTGAGCTTTGCCCACGGAGAATATCTCCTCTTTATGAACAATGATATTGAGTGCTTAAAGACGGATTCTGTAGAGGAAATGCTCCAGTTTGTGCAGCAGGAGGAAGTGGGCATCTGCGGTGCAAGGCTTCTCTATCCGGATAAAATGATTCAGCACGCCGGTGTGGTGATGGGCTTTGGCGGTATTGCCGGAGCCACCTTTATCGGTACCCACGAAACGGAAAACAGCTATATGCATAGGGCGGCCTGCATTCAAAACTATACAGCGGTTACTGCTGCCGTTTTAATGACCAAGAAATCCCTCTTTGATAAGGTAGGGGGCTTCCGAGAAGAACTTGCGGTAGCCTTTAATGATGTGGATTTTTGTTTAAAGATTCGCGCCCTTGGAAAGCGGGTGGTGTATACCCCCTATGCCTTATTTACCCACTATGAGTCCAAGTCCAGAGGACTGGAGGACAATCCGGAGAAGGTAAAGCGTTTCAACGGAGAGATTGTCTGCCTGGCAAAGCATTGGCCGGAGATTTTGAGACAGGGAGATCCCTACTATAACCCGGCACTGACCCTTCGGAAGTCAAACTTTACGCTAAGAGACCTTTCCGTAGAGAAGGTGGGAGAGCCATTTCCTTTGGAGATACTGAAGGATATCGTGTGATACCAGTGCAAGCCGTATTCTGTTGAATGTGTGACTTCACAGGAAGGATAATTTATGGCTGATAAGCAGGAGAAAGAAAAGCCTGTTTCTAACACAATGCAAGTTAATGATTTTGGAAATCGAATATATACCATTAGAGGAAAACAGGTAATGCTGGATTATGAACTTGCGGCTCTATATGGTTATGAAGTCCGGGCTTTGAATCAGCAGGTTAAACGAAATATTGAACGCTTTCCGGATGACTTTATGTTTCAGCTAACAAAGGAGGAGGTGGAAGGGGTGAAATCACAATTTGTGATTTCACCGTTTTCCAATTCATAACGAGTATCGTGCGCAAAGCGTACGATATCTCGTTTTTACGCTGGTCAGGAAGGAGGGCGCAGAAAACCCCCTTATGCTTTTACTGAACAGGGAATTTATATGTTGGCTACAGTACTGAAGGGTAAAGTGGCGGAACAACAGAGCATTTTTATTATGCGAGCATTTCGGGAGATGCGTCAATTTATATCTAATAATGCACTTCTTTTTGAAAAGATCAGTCATATAGAACTGAAACAACTGGAATACCAGAAAAGTACAAATGAGAAGCTTGAAAAGGTGTTTCAATATATTGAGGATCAAACGGAATCGAAACAGAAGATTTTTTTCGATGGACAGATATATGATGCTTTTAGCTTTATTACATCAATTGTTCAAAAGGCGCAGAATGAAATTATTTTGATTGACGGATATGTAGATGTGGGAACTTTGAATATTCTGGCAAAAAAGAATGCAACTGTGGATGTAAAGATTTATACCTATGCAAGTGCTTCTATAACAAATAATGACATAGTAAATTTCAACGCTCAATATCCTACACTTACAGTAGAAAAAACACAGATATTCCATGATAGATTCATCATTTTAGATGGAAAAACAGTTTATCATATTGGGGCATCATTAAAGGATGCAGGAAAAAAATGCTTTGCCATATCACTTCTTGAAGATACAGAAAATACAATGAATTTAATAAATCGTCTTAATTCTATATAAGGATGAGAAACATATAGAGAGGACAAACTATCTGTCAGAGGGTATGACGAAACATTTGCATAATAGAGTTTTCTACTATATTTTTTTATGTTCTCACCCAAAGAAAATCGTCCATACTTTCTAATAATTTTTTAAGTCATTCTCAAGAAATTGGGAATGACTTTTATTTTTTCTTGGATATAATGAGAGAAACGAATGCATTCGAAAGCTTGAACAAACAGATAACTAATCTTCTTTACTCTCTTTTGAGAAAGGACGGTGTTTATGGACGAAGACAGGATTTTACACAAAAATTTGACTTTGATTTTTTGCTATGTGCTGGCAGTTCCGGTGGCATTTTCTTGGACTATTGCTACGTTGACGGGGAAAAATCTTCTTCCCCTTTTTCTCCTGGCCTTGTTTATTCCCTATCTTTTCTACCTTCGTAGGGTACAGGGAGCTTTATATCCGCCGGCAGAACAGGCAGAAGTCGGAGGGAGAAATATTCGTAAGCAGGGAAAAGAGGGGCTTGTTTTTATCGGCTTGGTTTTTCTCTCTATATTGATCGTGTTTCTAAGCTTAATTAATATGGACTTTGCATTTTTGGGATTGATTTTAGTGAAAGTACTAAGCTTTATAGGGGGAGGTATCAGTCTTTATCGCTGTTCTCAACGCTATTTAGAGCGTGCTCCTATGACTAAGCCCCTTTTGGCCTTATTTTTCTTTGTATTTTTGGCGCATAGCTATGAGATATTGCTTTGGATGTCTTTTAAGGCCAGTGTTTTGCTTTTGGAGTTGGGATTTTAGGATTGTCTCTTCAAAAAAGGTCGGTAAAAATAGTTGATCTATTTTTACCGACCTTTTTTCGGTGAATGGAAGTTAAATGGCATAGAGGCTTTTTTCATGTCTACTTTTCTTGGCTGCTACACAATCATTATGCAATCTTGGAAAAGTGTCAAAATTAGTGTGAAAATACCTTGGAAAAGTGTCAAAATTGGCTTGATAATACCTTGGAAAAGTGTCAAAATATAAGTCAAAATACCTTGGAAAAATGTCATTGGCCGGCTTAAGAGAAATGACTTATGGCACTGTTATGCCGGATTTTGGAGAAAAGATGCTGAAAAGAAAAATTGAAAAAGACCTTTTGAATTGGATTACAAGTGGAGAAAAAGCCTTACTGATTTATGGTGTTCGTCAGGCAGGAAAGACCTATATTATTCGAGCATGCCTAGAGCAGTCAGGATGTGATTATGTTGAGTTTAACCTTATTAGACAATCGGAAATAGTGGATATTTTACGTGAAGCGAATAGTATTGATGATCTTATTTTAAAGCTGTCTTTGTACAGCAGTAAGAAGATAATTCCCGGAAAAACAATCATTTTCTTTGATGAAATTCAGCGATACAAAGAAATTGTTACAAAGATAAAGTTTCTTGTAGAGGATAAGCGTTTTCGCTATGTCTTATCGGGATCTTTGCTAGGAATAGAACTGGTTAATTTGAAGTCAGCACCGGTAGGATATTTGCAGACTCTAAAAATGTTTCCCCTTGATTTTGAAGAGTTCCTTCAAATCTTTAATGTTGAGGATAAAGTATTAGAGAGGCTTCGCAGTTCCTTTTTATCCAAGACTCCGGTAGATGAAGTATTTCATCAAAAAATAATGGAGATATTTAATTTGTATCTCATTATAGGGGGGATGCCTGCTGCTGTGGAGCAATATCGTAAAACAGAAAATATAGATAATGTCATAGAGGAACACAAAGCCATTATCGAACAATATAAGTTAGATTTTACACAATACGAGGAAGAGAATCGGAAATTATTACTTACGCAAATTTATGAACTGATTCCTGCGGAATTAAATGAAAAAAATAAGCGTTTTAAGCTTACGGATATTAAGGCGAATCTTCGATTTGAAAGAGTTTCTGATAGTTTTACATGGCTTTGGAAGGCCGGAGTTGCACTAGCAACTTTTAATACGACAGAACCGACAGTTCCGCTTTTACTCAACGAAAAAAGTACTTTATTTAAACTGTTTTTGTCCGATGTGGGTTTGCTCACAAGCCTGTATGGAAAGTCCTGTAAATTAAAAATTGTTAGTAAAGAAAAAGATATCAATAAAGGCTCCGTATATGAAAATGTGATTGCTCAGGAGCTTTGTGCACATAATTATCCCTTGTATTATTATAGTAATAAGAAAAAAGGAGAACTGGACTTTATTATTGAGCATGCAGGGGAAGTGCTTCCCATTGAAGTAAAAAGCGGAAAGGATTACGAGAAACATTCCGCTTTGGATAACGTATTACGTGTTCCTGAATATGGCATAAAAAACGCATACGTTTTTACAAATGATAATGTAAAAACAATAGGGCGGATTAGCTATCTTCCGATCTATATGGTGATGTTTTTAGAAGAGAAATCCATTGACTTTGTAGATATATCTTTGGATAAGTATAGGCTGTAAATAGTGGCATAATAGAAAGGGAATACAAAACTTATGGAATATTCCCATAGAAATGTTATGCTTATACCGATTGTTTTACATTGTGCTTTATGAATTGGAGGAAAATATGAAATTTACTGAATTTCCCTATGAGAGAATTGATTTTGATAAACTGAAGGCTGATTTTTTGGAGCTGTGTGAGGGGGTAGATAAGGCCCAGTCCGGGGAGGAGCTTTTTGCCCTCCATCAGAAATACTATAAGCTGGTGGATGATGTAATGACGGAAAGTGTGATTGCCAGCATTCGAAACGACATTGACATGACCGATCCCTTCTACGAGAAGGAGAGAGCCTTTTATGATGCCAATATGCCCATTTTCCGAAATCTCTTAGTGGACTACCAGATGCGGGTTTACCATTCTCCCCACCGGGCTTATATGGAAGAGAAGCTGGGGCATGTAGCTTTTAAAAACATGGAACTGGCACAGAAGGCGGTGGACATTTCCCTGATTCCCCTGATGCAAAAGGAAAATGAACTGACCACCGAATACAGTAAGCTTCTGGCTTCTGCAAAGATTCCCTGGGAGGGAGAGAACTTAAACCTTTCTCTGATGACACCCTACCTTACCGCAGAGGGTAGAGAGGTGCGTAAGAAGGCATGGAAGTCGTATACCAAGTTTTTTGAGGACAATGCAGAGAAGCTGGACTCTATCTATGATGCTTTAGTCAAGAATCGTACCGAGCAGGGGCAAATGATGGGATATCCGGATTTCACGGAAATCGGCTATGCCAGAATGAATCGAAACTGTTATGGAGAGCGGGAGATTGCTTCCTTCCGCCAGCAGGTAAAACGGGATTTGGTGCCATTTGTCCAAAAGCTTCATGAGAGAAGAAGACAGCGCCTTGGACTGGATAAGATTTATTACTATGACGAAGGGGTATTTTTCAAGGAGGGAAATCCTGCCCCCATCGGAACTCCTGAGGAAATCATGGCAGCAGGACAGAAGATGTATGATGCTCTTTCTCCCGAAACCGCAAAGTTTATGCAGGATATGATGAAAATGGAGCTATTCGATGTGCTGGGCAGAAAGAACAAGAGAACCGGCGGGTATATGGAAATGCTTCCCAACTACCACATGCCCTTTATCTTTGCCAACTTCAACGGAACAGCCGGAGACTGTGATGTAATTACCCACGAGTGCGGACACGCCTTCCAGGGCTATATTACTGCGGATCTGCCCATTCATGAGCACAACGAGTTGACTATGGAAACGGCGGAAACCCACTCCATGTCTATGGAATTCTTTACCGAGCCTTGGATGGATTTATTCTTCGGGGATCGGGCAAAGGACTACCTTTCCATGCATTTTGAAGAGTTCTTGATGTTTATCCCCTACGGCACCATGGTGGATGAGTTCCAAAATATTGTGTATAAGAATCCGAAAATGACTCCGAAGGAGAGAAAGCTGCTTTGGAGAACCTTGGAGCAGGAGTATAAGCCACACTTAGATTATGCGGACAATGCCTTTATGGAAGAGGGCGGTTTCTGGCAGAAGCAGCACCACATTTATGACCTTCCCTATTACTATATTGATTATTGTATTGCCGGCATCAATGCTTTACAGTATAAGGCTTGGATGGATAAGGATTTCCAAGGGGCATGGAAGAGCTATATGGACTTTTCCAAGTATTCCGCTTCTCTTTTCTTTACAGAATTAGAGGAAAAGGTAGGCCTGATGAATCCCTTTAAAGAGGGAACCATTAAGAAGATTGTAGAGGACTTGGAGAAGAATCTGTAAACTTAATCGTGAAAAGATTTATTCGAAAGATGCCGTAAAGCAGGCTATATCTCTCTTGAGATTTGATGAATAGCGATCAGATAAGGAAAGAAAATGAAGAATCAATCGAAAGAGGGGCGGAATCCTTCCGCTTCTCCTTTAGAAAAATATTTTCAGCACTACAATGAAAAAAAACTCCTGCCTCTGCATATGCCGGGGCACCAAAGAAAGAGGGACATGGGTACAGCTCTTCCCTATGCCTACGATTATACGGAGGTAGAAGAGCTGGATAATCTTCATGCACCGGAAGGGATTTTGCAGGAAGCCATGAATCGTACTGCCGCCTACTACGGTTGTTCGGATTGCTTCTATCTGGTAAATGGCAGTTCCTCCGGCTTACAGGCAGGTATTTTCACTCTACTGGAAGAAGGAGATGAGGTAGTGGTGGCAAGAAATTGCCACCGCTCTGTTTTTTATGCCTTATCTCTCCGAAAGGCAAAGATTCATTTTCTGCTACCGGAGTTTTGGGAGGATTTTTCCTGCTTCGGCTCGGTTTCTCTGAAGGAAGTGGAAAGATTGCTTCGGGAGTTTCCAAAGAGCAAGGCTTTGATTTTCACCAGCCCAAGCTATGAGGGAGTGGTTTCCGATGTGGAAGGGATTGCAAAACTCTGCCATGAAAATGGCCTTTCCCTTCTGGTGGATGAGGCTCACGGAGCCCATTTTTCTCCGAAAAGGGGAACTTCCTTTCCGGAGTCCGCCATTTCCTTAGGAGCGGATTTGGTGGTGCAAAGCCCCCACAAAACCCTTTGCTCCTTAACCCAGAGTGCCTGGATATTGGGAAAGGGACAAAGATACAGTAGGGAAAAGCTGTCTTTTTACCTTTCCGTATTTCAGACGACTTCCCCCTCCTATCCCCTGATGCTTTCCTTGGAAAAGGCTACAACGCTATTGGAAAGAGAGGGAGAAGCTTTATTTTCCCGTTGGAAGGAAGTGATGATAGGCTTTCAAGAGAAGGCAAGAACACTTTCCTATTTTACTTTTCTTTGGGAGAAGGAGGAAGCTTGCTTTGCTATGGATTTTACTAAGATTTTCTTACGAGCCCGAGGAATCCCCAAGCTTAGACTGGGGAAGGATTTGGCTAAGCTTCTTCGGGAAGATTACGGCATTGAATCGGAAATGCATAGCGGAGAAAATCTGCTTTTGATGACGGGACCCTTTATTTCAGAAGAGGAACTGGATAGATTGTTTATTGCCTTGAAGGATATAGAAAGAAGATTGGGAGATGAGAATAAACAGAAGCCGGGAGATGAGAGGGGAAAGCAAGCGGAAGAGGAAAGAGGAAAGCAAGCGGAAGAGGAAAGAGGGAAGGAAACGGGAGATGAAATGTCTGAATTGATAGAAAGTTCAGCACAGTCATTACAGTCTAAGATACTATCCTCTGCCCTGTATCAAATTTCTGTAGCGGATAATACTTTGCAAATTTTAGAAGGCCTAAAAGAGGGGGAGGAGGTTAATCTTCGTGACGGAGAAGGTCGCATTTGCCTGGAATATCTCAGCCTTTATCCTCCCGGAATTCCCCTGCTTTTCCCGGGAGAGAAGCTTACAGCGGAAAAGATTCAAGGGATAGAAGCTCTGGAAAAAGAAGGCATAGAGCTTCAGTACTCTAGGCACAGACAGGGGGAGAGAGGGAAGCTTATTTTCCAAAAGGATAAGGGAAATATGTAAAGGAAAAGCATAGAGGAAAGTATAGAGAAAAGCATAGAGGAAAGTATAGAGGAAAGTATAGAGAAAAGTATAGAGAAAAATACAATGGAAGAACTTCGGAAGTTTAGTGTGAGGCTTTTTAAAGACGAATAGAAGACTTATAGAAGAGTGACAAGAGAGTACATAAGGGCATAAAAATAGGACAATAGAGTATGACAGCAGGAAGGAAAAGAACAGCATGAAGCAGCGTAATCCCTTAAGTCAAAGCTTTTTTCAAGGAAATCGGAAAAATCTATTTATGGCGGTTTTGGGTACCACGGTTTTGTCCGTGGGTATTCTTTCTGTACCTCAACTGATGCAGATTTTGATTGATTTCCTATCCGGAAATCACCGTTACAGTATGCATCAAATCATCCTAATGGCCGTAGCGGTTTTACTGATGGTGAGCTTTTCCGGTCTTTGCACCTACTATTTTCGGACGAAGTTCAGCACCAAGGCGGTCTTTCAGTATCGGAAAATGGCCTATCATTATCTGTCTAAGAAGAAGGTGACAGAGTTTTACGGACAGAATACGGCGGTGTATCTTTCCGCCCTGAATACGGATTTACAGAAAATCAAAGAGGATTTTTTGGACCAGATTCCCATACTTTCCCAAATCGTCATTTGCGGCATAGGGGCTGTTTTGGTGATGATTCGCTACAATTTCTTTTTAGCCATGATGGCCTGTCTCATTTCCCTGATTCCCTTTTTTGCCGCTCTTTTCTCCGGAAGAAATATGGAGAAGATTGAGGAGAATTTATCCAAGGAAAATGCAGAATATTTAGCATTTTTGAAGGACTTTGCCGTTGGCTTTACCATCATTAAGTCCTATAAGGTAGAAGGAATTTTTTCTACACTCCATGATAAAATCTGCCAAAAGGTGGAAGATCGCATGGAAGAACGGGAAAAATGCGTGGAGAAAATCAATTACTTTGCCGCCATTTCCGGCTATATCACCCAGTTTGCCATTTTGCTTCTATGCGCTGTTGTGGCCTATAGAAGCAAAAGCATTTCCGTGGGAACCGTGCTGGCTTTTTCTCGACTGATTAACTATATCATTGATCCGGTGACAGAGCTTCCGGGAATGCTTAGTAAGGCAAGAACCGCCTATGCCCTTTCCGAACAATTTTGGGAGAAGATAGGAAAAGGGGAGCAGGAGGAACAGCAGGAACAGCAGCAGAAGAGCGGTGAAATTGTTAAGGACGGTTATCATCAGCATATCGATACAGACTCCCATGAGAAAGCCCTTCCCATCCCGTCTTTACAGGGAGATATTTGCTTCTCCCATCTTTCCTTTTCTTATACTTCGGAAAAGCAGGTTTTGAAGGAATTTACTCTACGGGTAAAGGAGGGAGAAAAGCTGATTCTTCTGGGAGCTTCCGGTTCAGGAAAGTCCTCCATTCTAAAGCTTCTTATGGGGATCGAGCGAAGTCAGGGGGGAGAGATTTCTATTGGAAACAGGCAACTTTCTACCCTTCCTGAGGAAAGCCTCTTTCGTTCGATTTCCTATATTCAACAGGAGGTCTTTATTTTTGACGGCAGTATTTATGAGAACATTACTCTGTTTCAGGACTATGGTAAAGAGGAGCTGGAGCTGGCCATTGAAAAGTCCGGTTTAAAAAATCTGATTTCGGAGAAAGGTTTGGATTATCCTTGTGGGGAAAATGGAGCGGCCCTTTCTGGAGGAGAACGGCAAAGAATCAATATTGCCAGAAGTCTCCTTCGAAAAACTCCTATCCTTCTTGCGGATGAGATTACCGCAGCCTTGGATAAGGAAAATAGCTATCTGGTGTTGGATTCCCTTTTATCCTTGGAGAATATCACGGAGATTTTGGTGCTTCATGACTTGGATTCCAGAATTTTAAGTCGTGTAGATAGGATTTGTGTGTTAAAAGAAGGGGAGATCGTAGAGGAAGGAATCTTCTCTGAACTGATGGAAAAGAAGGGATACTTTTACTCGCTCTTTATGATGGAGCAGTAAGGATATTTTGTGCCATTTTCATGAAATGTGAGAAAAAGGCAAAAAGTGGCTCATGAAATGTGAGAAAAAGGCAAAAAGTGGCTCATGAAATGTGATGAAAAAAGGAAAGTGGCTCATGAAATGTGATAAGTGTCTTAAATCGGCTACAATTTGTAGCCGGTTTATCCTGGAACATATTAAAGAAGAGTGCAATACCCCCTTCCCCCATCTCCCTGTTGACAAGCTTGGCTTTGTCCCATAAAATTAATTTTACGAATAAATTAAGACTTGCGAAGAGGGACTAGAAAGAAAAAAGGGGATGCTAGGAGCAAGATTCCCCAAGATTTCAGGAGGAAGACAATGGGGCTTTTGCAGAATTTCTCGAAACCCAGAGGATTTTTTGGGAGAGTCATTAGCCTATTAATGAATTATGGAGAGCATGCCAAGCTGGGGTACTGGGGCATGTCTTTTGTGGAACTGCCGATTCAGGCGGATATTTTGGATTTGGGCTGTGGGGGAGGCGGCAATCTGGAACGTTGGCTGGAGTGCTATCCGGATGCCCATGTCAGCGGTATTGATCATTCCCCGATTTCTGTTTCTATTGCTTCCGGTTGGAATGAGAAGGCAATTGCTCAAGATAGGTGTGAAGTCATCTTAAGTAGTGTTTATAAGCTTCCCTTTCGGGATGAGAGCTTCGATGCCATATCCAGTTTTGAAAGCATTTACTTTTGGAAAAATATGGATAAAGCCTTGGCGGAGGCGTATCGAGTTTTAAAACCGGGAGGGGTACTTATTCTGGCGGTTACCCATGATAGGGAAAGTAAGTGTTGTTCCATGATTAAGAAAATTCATGGTGTAAGACTTTATGATGAGGAAGAATTGAAGTCTTATACGGAAAATGCAGGTTTTCTGAAGTTTCGTTATATCCGAGCCAAGAAAAAGCCTTGGCGCATTGCTCTTTGCCGAAAGGGAATTTCGTTGGCTATTTAATTTTTATCGGTGCTGCTTATACAATAGAAATATGGAGAGGCAAGTTCCCTAATTTCTTAAGATTTGACAAAGTAGGGGAGATTCCGTATAATGCCTGTATTCTTTTCAGTTGAGGAAAGAGACAAGAAGGGGAAGAACATGGACGAAGACGGGGACGCGGATAACGGAAGTCCTAAGAATCATATAGCAAGAAGGTATAGTGTGTAGGACACGCTATACCTTTTTCTGCAGTTCGTCTTTCGTTATTCCAGGGAATAAAAAACTATTCCAAGGATTTTGGAGTTAAGGAGGATTTTTAAACACAGCTATGCTTGGTCGAGTCATACTCTTGTTTGTATTGATTTTTATTAACGGGTTCTTTTCCTGTGCGGAAATTGCGGTTTTGCAGATGGGAGAGGGAAAAATAAGAAAGCTTGCGGAGGACGGAAGCATAAATGCAAAGCATCTTTTGAAGCTAGTGGAAGAGCCTTCCCGCTTTTTGTCCACCATTCAGGTGGCGATTACTCTGGCGGGATTTCTCTCCAGTGCCTTTGCGGCAGAGAGCTTTGCGGGATATTTGGATAAGCTCCTGGTAAAGCTTCCCATCCCCAACACGGAGAGCATGATGCATCCCCTTTCTATTGTACTGATTACCCTGCTTCTATCTTATATCAGTATTGTTTTCGGAGAGTTGGTGCCGAAGCGTCTGGCGCAAGTATATAAAGAGCCTATAGCTCTTTTCATTGCTCCGATGTTGAGGATTGTGTCTATCATTTCCATGCCCATCGTTTTCTTTCTTTCCGCATCAACGAATGCAGTGCTTAGGCTTTTAAAAATCGATCCGGAAAGAGATATCAATGCCGTTTCCGAGGAAGACATTTTGATGATGATCGATGAGGGAATGGAAAGTGGCATCTTTGAGTCCAGTGAAAATGAATGGATTCAAAATGTGTTTGAATTTAAAGATCTTACGGTGGAAGACGTTTGCACCCACAGAACCGATGTGGCCATGCTCTATATTGAGGATACGGATCGGCAGTGGAGACATACCATTCACGAAAACCGTTTTGCCAGCTACCCGATTTGCGGTGAGGACAATGACGATATCATCGGTGTCTTGAACACCAAGGATTATTTCCGCCTAAACGACTTAAGCAGACCCAATGTTATGCGGAATGCGGTGGACCGCCCCTTCTTCATTTCTCAGAATATGAAGGTTTCCGACCTTTTCAAAATCATGCAAAAGGAAAGAAAGTACTATGGGATAGTGCTGGATGAGTACGGCGGAATGACGGGAATTGTTACCCTTCATGACCTGATTGAGGCCTGGGTGGGTGACCTGCACGAAGAGGATGAGCTTCCCGAGCCGGAGCCTATTGAGCAGATTTCCGAAAACGAGTGGAGCATTCTCGGCTCAGCGGATTTGGAGGATGTAAATGAAGCCCTGAAGATTCATCTGGATTTAGAGGCAGCGGATACCTTCGGCGGTTATATTATGGGAATTATCGGTAGGGTGCCGGAGGACGGATCCTCCTTGCACTTGGATACGGACGGTCTGAGTATCGATGTGGCGGAAATCAAGAACCACCGTATCGGAAAGACTATCGTACACAAGGAAGAGACGGAAGAGGAAGAAGAAAAGGAAAAATAAGACCCTGTGCATCACGATAGGAAAAATAAAATTTTTCAAAATTCCTTGACAGAAGAAAACAAGGGACTAAACTAAAGAAGTTAGACATAGCTAATGAATTTAGCCAAAATTGTTTTCAGAGAGGAAGAACAGCATGGGAAATTTTGTCATCTTGGCACTGGTAGGCGTAATTATCGTTTTTGCGGTAAGAAGTGTCATTAAAAGAGGAAAAAATGGTTGTTGCGGCGGAGGAGAATGCAGTGTGGATTCCGTAAAGGTTTCCGACAAGGTGGAAGGACATTATCCTTTTAAAGCCATAATTTCCGTAGACGATATGCATTGCGGAAACTGTAAGAAGAAGGTGGAAAATGCCTTAAATGCCATTTCCGGTGTCTGGGCTACGGTGGATTTAAGCAGTCATACAGCGGAAGTGCGGATGAAGGAAGAGCACAGCGAGGAAGAGCTTAGAGAGCATATCAACAAGGCAGGATACGGAGTTTCTAAGGTGGAGTTTTCCAAGTAAGATTACTGAAATTATTCTTTATAGGATTTTTCGGGGAGATTTTTTAAATGGACTTTCCGAATGGAATTTCAAATTTTTTTCCAAAGTGAAATTTCTTAATTGATTTTCCAAAAGGGTGAAGAGAGGAAGCGTTGTGTTTCCTTCTGTTCGCCTTTTTTTTCGTTTCTAAAGGGAGTTCTTTCGACATCCAAAGGGGGAGTTCTTTCGACATCCGAAGGGGGAAATCTTTTGTTAAATCATGGAGATATCCCTATAAGTATGTTAGAATAAAGAAGTTTGAGGGGAAAATCTTATAGAGAATTTCAAATCAAAATCTTTCGGAATAGGAGTGTTTGAAAGATGGAAGAAAAGAAAAAGCAGGAAGAGAAAAAAGAAGAGCTTCCGGTTCGTTTACTGGAACGAAAGCTTCGCTACAAGGGCTCGGTGCTGGAGGTCTATGAAGATACGGTGGATGTGTCCGGTCATGTGACTCACTGGGACTTTATTCATCATATAGGAGCTGCAGCGGTACTTCCGGTTTTAGAGGACGGAAGGCTTCTCATGGTTCGGCAATACCGTCATGCGCTGTCTCGTTTTACTCTGGAAATTCCGGCGGGAAAGCGGGATAGTGAGGAGGAAGACTTTCTTCTTTGTGCAAAGAGGGAGCTGGAGGAAGAAACGGGCTATAAGAGTGAGGCTCTAGAGCTTCTTCTTTGGGTCAATACCACGGTGGCTTTTTTGGATGAGAAGATTGCCATTTATCTTGCCAAGGATTTGAAGAAGGGACAGCAGTGCTTTGATGAAGATGAGGAGATTTTCTTGGAGGCTTGGGCGCTGGAGGACTTACTGAAATTGATTTCGGACGGAAAGATGACAGACAGCAAAACTGTGGCGGCCATTCAGGCCTATGCCATAAAAAACTTGAGGGGAGAACTATGAAAAGAGAGCATTTAGCAGATTATGTATTGTCCATTCCGGATTTTCCGGAGAAGGGAGTAATCTTCCGTGATATTACTTCTTTGATTCAGGATCCGGACGGATTGAAGGATTCCGTAGATGGCTTAATCCGGTCTTTAAAGGATGTGGATTTTGATCTTGTCATCGGTCTGGAGAGTCGGGGATTTATCTTCGGAACAGCCATCGCCTATGAGTTGCATAAGGGATTTGTGCCGGTACGAAAGAAGGGAAAGTTGCCCAGAGAGACGGAATCCATTGCC
>NZ_DBHIGR010000040.1:0-14639 GCF_057249185.1 Oribacterium sp. | reverse complement strand
GTGGCGGAATGGCAGACGCACTTGACTCAAAATCAAGCGGGAAACCGTGCCGGTTCGAGTCCGGCTGGCGGCATGAAGGAGAGAGAAATCTCTCCTTTTTTTATGCCATTTTCCAGTCCTATATAATTCTATAGCTCATTAAAATCCGCTATTACAATATGCTTTTTCAATTAGCTTTTTCGATATGCTTTTTTGATTAGCTTATTCGATTAGCTTTTTACAATCCGTTTCCTGCGATTTTCTCTTATCCTTATTTCGTACCGAAAATTCTGTCTCCCGCATCTCCCAGGCCCGGGCAGATATAAGCATTTTCATTCAACTCTCTATCCAGATTACCCACATAAATCTGCACATCCGGATGGGCTTCATGCAACTTCTTTACCCCTTCAGGAGCGGCAATGATACAAACAAATTTAATCTTCTTTCCCCCGTGCTTTTTAATCTGACTGATGGCATCCACTCCGGAACCGCCGGTAGCCAGCATAGGATCGCAAACCACAATAATTCTTTCTTCGATGGGGTTTGGCAATTTACAGAAATATTCCACCGGCTTATGGGTTGTTTCATCTCTATACAGACCGATATGTCCAATCTTTGCGGAAGGAACCAAGGCTGTAAGTCCGGAAACCATTCCCAGGCCCGCTCTTAAGATGGGAACAATTGCCAGCTTTCTTCCGGCAATAACCAAAGTCTCTGTCTTTTCGATAGGGGTCTCCACCGGCATTTTTGTCATAGGAAGGTCGGACAAAGCCACAAATCCCATCAGCATGGCAATCTCTTCCACCAACTGGCGAAACTCATTGGTTCCGGTATTTTTATCTCTTAAAATAGAAATTTTGTGGGTGATTAAAGGATGGTCTAAAATAATTACATTCTCTCCAAATTCGTTCATGGCTTTTCCTTTCCTATTGTTCTAATCCAGGGTACTTTACTCCGTTAAGACGATAGTACAGAGTATTTTCTTTTTCAAGTCTTTTCTGTTTCTTTTATAATTCCAATAAATAAGCCCACTGTTTATTCTGAAACATCGCCCCATATAAAGCGTGGCATTTTGCTGTTTTTACTTTTATCTCTCTTCTTTTTTTACAATATTACTCTTATCTTTATAGATATGACAGGGAGGAACAATGCCCCGAACCGGAGATAGTGGATAAATATTGGAATGGGAGCAAAGAATGGTTCCCGGATTCAGTACGGACTGACAACCTACTTCCACGTGTTCTCCCACAATGGCTCCAAATTTCTTTAAGCCTGTTTCGATCTCTCCGTCTTCTGCATGAATCTTCACCAAAGTTTTATCGGATTTCACATTGGAGGTTAATGCCCCTGCGCCCAGATGGGAGTATTCTCCTAAAATGGAGTCTCCCACATAGTTGTAATGGGGAGTTTGCACATGGGGGAAAAGAATCGCATTTTTAAATTCACAGCTATTTCCCAAGACACAGCCCTCTCCGGCAAATACATTTTCCCGTAAAAAGGCTCCCGGACGAACTTCACAGTTCGCCAGAATAAGAATATTCTCCCCCAGATATACATTGGGATAAAGCTTTACACTCTCATGAACAAAAACTCCTTTTTTTACCTCTTGAAAGCCGGAAGGAAGCTTACCCTGCATTGCAGAAATCCATGCCTTAATCTTCGGTAAAGCCTCCCAGGGATATTGACATCCTTCAAAAAGGGATTGATAAGACTCCTCTAAGGATGGATAAAAAACTTTACATTCCAAGTCCTTCTTTTTCATCTTTGCTCCTCTCTTTGTCACAAAATCACAAGTGATACTTCTATAAACTCTTTACACTTTAAATTATTGGAAACCAGGCAATATACTTTATAAGCCCTTTACCTTGTTGGTATTCTTCTCCACAAAGGCTTCCAGCTTCCGCATATATTCATCTTCCGAAATTTCTCCTCCCTCCACATAGGAAAGCCCCTTCTCCCAGGAGGCTGTAAGGGTGGGATTCAATAAAGCCGGTATGGATTTGGCAAGAATCTGTACAATCTTTTCTCCCAGTTCGCTGGGGCTTAATTGCTGATTCTTTTTTTCCAAATGAATATATTCATTTTTTTCCAGCTTGCTTAAAATGCCGGCTCTGGTAGCGGATGTTCCTATCCCAGAGCCCTTAATCTGGGCACGAAGCTCTTCATCTTCTATCAGCTTTCCCGCATTTTCCATGGCCAGAATCATGCTTCCGGAGGTATAACGTTTTGGAGGCTGGGTCTCTCCCTCCTTCAGCTTAAGCTCTTGTAAATAAAGCTTAGCCCCTTTTTTCAGTTCGGAAAGCTTGGGATTTCCATTTTCCGTAACAGCTTCTTCTGAATCCAGATCATCCTCTTCCTGTCCGTTTTCTTTTCCGGCAAGATCTCCGGTTGATGCATCTTTATTCTTCTCTTTCTTTTGATAGAGACAAAGGTAGCCTTCCTTCAACAAGACTTTTTCGTTGGCGGTAAAACACTCTCCCAAAACCTCTATTTCCAAAGCAATCTTTTTATACTCGGCAGCAGGATAAAAGATGGATAGGAAACGACGAATAATAAAGTCCAATACTCTCTTTCCCTGATAGGAAAGGGAATTGTATTGTCCTGCTCCCTGCCCCGTGGGAATAATGGCATAGTGATCCGTAATCTTTTTGTCGTCTGTGTAGCGAGAACGGGCAATGGATTTCACACTGTCCATAGCAAGAACCTCTTTGGCATACTTTGCATAGGGGGGAAAAGACAGAAGTCCTTGAATGTTTTTTCCGATTTCTTTAGCTACCGCAGTGGATAATACTCTGGCATCCGTACGGGGATAGGTACACATTTTCTTTTCATAAAGTTCCTGTACAAGCCTTAAACACTCGTCAGGGCTAATCTTTAAAGACTTTGAGCATTCGTTTTGCAGTTCCGCCAGATTGTATAAAAGAGGAGGATTTTTGCTTTCCTTCTTTTTCTCCAGAGCAGTAACTCTTCCCTCTCTAGGTAGAGGGGAAAATACCCCCAAAAATTCCTCTCCCTTTTCCTTTTGCAGAAAGCCGATATTTTTGTATAAATCCTTCTCTTTATAATAAGGACTTTCCTCTCTGCTTCGAAACTCGCAAAGAAGACCGGCTTCTCCTCCCTCTTCCAGGGAAAAATCCCCCAGTGGTTTATAGAAGACAGTCTTTTGAAATCGGCGGATTTCCCACTCTCTTTGGACAATCATAGCCAAAACGCAGCTCATTACTCGTCCCACGGCAATCAGGGCGCTTTTTTCCTTGCCAAGGCTTTTTGCCAAAGCTCTGCCATACCTAAGCGTCAATACTCTGGAAAAATTAATTCCCATAAGATAATCTTCCTTGGCTCGTAAATAGGCGGCTTTGGCTAAAGAGTCATAGGCGGACTCCGCCTTTGCTTCCCGAATTCCTCGAAGAATCTCTTCCTTGGTTTGAGAATCAATCCAAACTCGCCTTTCCTCCGCCTTTAAATTCTTGCAAAAGGAAGCTACCAAACGGTAAATGTATTCTCCCTCCCGTCCGGAGTCGGTACAGACATAAATACAGCCGATATCTTCCCGTTCCATAAGGCCGGTAACCTGTTGAAATTGCTCCTTAACGGAAGGAATTACTTCATAAAGGAATTCCTTGGGAAGGAAGGGAAGGGTTTCCATACGCCAGCTCTTGTATTTCTCGTCATAGACCTCCGGATAGCTCATGCTGACCAGATGTCCTACACACCAGGTAAAGATATGCTCTCCCGCTTCTATATATCCCCTTCTTCCACCGGAGTTGGTGTTTACCCCCAAAGCTTCCGCAAATTGCTTGGCTACAGAAGGTTTCTCTGCTATATATAAATTTTTTTTCTTTCCTATATCCGTTTTTGTCATGAACTCTTATTAAATCAATCTTTGCCGAAAACGATAGATAGTTTCAGAACGGTAGATAGAGCCCGCCGCTACAATAGGAGAAAGAAAAGTCGGAACATTGATGGCATTGGGATAGTACTGGGTTTCAAAGCAATATCCGCTATGGGGTTCATAGCTCACTCCGTCCTTTCCCATATCCTCCGCCATTAAAAAATTGGCGGTATAGAACTGAATTCCCGGGCAATCCGTTTCTACCGACATTTCAATAGCTGTTTTCTTGGAATAAGCCAAAGCTGCTTTTCGAAGGATTCCCGCTTTTCCGTCTACACAGAAGTTATGATCATAGCCTCCTGCCGCCAAAAGCTCCGGATCCTTCTTAAAGGCCTTCTCAAAAATCGGCCTTTCCTCCCGGAAATCAAAGGCAGTTCCTGCAACAGGACGAATCTCTCCTGTAGGAATCAAGTATTCATCGGAGGGCGTATAAGCGGATGCAAAAATTCGAACACTTTGTTCCGCTATATTTCCCTGGTCATGACCGGACAGATTAAAGTAGGCATGATTGGTAAAATTCATCAGGGTATCCTTATCCGAACTTCCCTTATAGCGGATATGCAGGGCATTGTCCTCCGTTAACTCATAGGTCACGGAAAAATCCATGTTTCCGGGAAAGCCCTGATCCATATCTTTAGAGAACAAGGAAAAGCAAATTGCATTTTCTCCCTTTTTCTTGGCTTGAAACAGTCTCCTGCCAAAATATTCCGGGCCGGAATGGCAATTACTATGCTGCTTGTCATTTAAAAACAAATGGTAATCTTTCCCGTGCAGCTGAAAATGTCCTCCATTAATACGGTTGGCATTTCTTCCTACCACCTCTCCCATATGTCCCGGGTTTTCCATTAAATCTTCCCAGTTTTCAACGGACAAAAGCACATCCACCAATTTTCCGCTTCGATCAGGAAAAAGAAAGGAAAGCCAAACAGCACCAAGGTCGGTGAAAACCGCCCGGACGCCGTTCTTGTTTTCCAAAATATAGCGATGAACTTCTCTTTCGTCTACAAAATGACCACATTTTTCAATACGCATAGCAAGCCTCCTGAAAAAAAGGAGTGTGAAAAAGAAAGTAAATCCCCCTTGTTCACACCCCCTAGATTTTATCTTTTTTGAATATATCCAAGCTCTACCAAAGTTTCCGCGGAAAGTACTCCGCCGCCGGCTGCCCCTCTAAGGGTGTTGTGGCTCAGTCCCACAAACTTGAAATCGAAAAGATTATCTTCCCGTAATCTTCCGATGGAAA
Organism: Oribacterium sp.; assembly: GCF_057249185.1. Classification (NCBI taxonomy): domain Bacteria; kingdom Bacillati; phylum Bacillota; class Clostridia; order Lachnospirales; family Lachnospiraceae; genus Oribacterium; species Oribacterium sp. The sequence continues at coordinate 9,525 of NZ_DBHIGR010000040.1, read as the reverse complement.
TTCCCATTCCCTTTTCGAAATTCACATCCGTAAGAACGGAAGGTCTGTTGTCCTCTTCCAAATACTGAATGAACTGCTTTGGAGCGGAGGGCAAATTCTTTTCCTGGGGTAAGCCCTTATAATTTCTAAGGGCTGCAATCAACTCCTCCTTAGTGACCTTCTTACGGAAACGAACGGAAACTGTGGCGGTATGTCCGTTTAAAACAGGAACACGGATACACTGAGCACTTAAAACCAAACCTTCCTTCAGCTTAATACCATCCTCTGTATAAGTTCCCAATACACGAAGAGGCTCCTTCTCTGACTTCTCTTCCTCTCCGCCGATGTAAGGAATGATGTTCCCTACCATCTCAGGCCAGGTTTCAAAGTTCTTTCCCGCACCGGAAATTGCCTGGTAGGTGGAAATCACACACTCGTAAGGCTCATACTCAGCCCATGCTGCCAAAGCAGGTGCATAGGACTGGATAGAACAGTTGGGCTTTACCGCAATAAAACCTCTCTTGGTTCCCAAACGCTTTCTCTGCTTTTCAATCAGCTGATAATGCTCCGGATTGATCTCAGGAACTACCATGGGAACATCCTCTGTCCAGCGATGTGCAGAGTTGTTGGAAACCACCGGAACCTCCGCCTTGGCATAGGCTTCCTCGATGGCCTTGATTTCTTCTTTCTTCATATCCACAGCGGAGAAAACGAAGTCCAAGCCCTGTACTACATCTTCCACCTTGGATACATCCTTAACCACCATCTTCTTTAATTTCTCAGGCATAGGCTCTTCCAGCTTCCAACGATCCCCTACCGCTTCTTCATACGTTAATCCGCTGGATCTTGGAGAGGCTGCAAGACAAGCCACCTCAAACCATGGGTGTTCAGCCAGTAAAGTTGCAAAACGCTGTCCCACCATTCCTGTTGCTCCTAAAATACCTACTTTAAATTTTTCCATATCTTTTCCCTCTATTCCTCAATAACGCTTCTATTGTAGCATGGCAGGGTGATGAAAAAAAGCATTTTCCCTAACTATGCTTTACGCCCTTTCCGCCTCTTTTGCCCGGCTTTAATCTTTGCAGGTTCAGAGTTTTACTCTCCAACTCCACATTTTCCTCCGAAGCAAGCGAATACACCTTTTTTACATAGTCCTTGGGGCGCAAACTCATAGCCAGCACACCCTTGGCCGTCTTTTTCTGTAAAGGTACTTCCGTTAAGGAGAATCTAAGGAAATAAGAATCCTCTGTTTCCAGAACAATATCCTCTTCTCCCACAGGCATTACGCTAAGGAGTCTATCCTCTTCTCCCAGCTTGGTGGCCTGTACCAGACGGTTCTGGGTGGCAAATTCCTCTCCCTTCACCCTCTTTATCTGTGCCTGTTCCGTTACAAAGAGCAGGGTTTCTTCCTCCAATACTTTTCGAATAAAGACTGCCACCACTCTTTCCTGTTCTGCAGAGAACTTACTCAGATTATCAAGGGGAACGCCCTTATCCTTAAACTTCGTTACGGGAACATCCAGCATCTTAATCTGATGCATATTTCCTAAATCCGTAAAGAAGAGCAGGCGATCAGTATTCTTACAGGGCAGTACATAGGCATAGTCCGCCTCGATGCTTTCCTTATTTCTCTGGAAGGTTCCCGGGTCCACACACTTTACATAGCCAAAGCGATCCTGCAAATAATATAAATCCATCTCTTCAATGGCAGTATCGTCATATACCGCTTCATTGGCATCACAGATTTTCGTTTTTCTTTCCTTCCCGTAATCCTTTTGGATTTGCAGAAGCTCCTGCTCCAGATGAGCATACAGCACCTTTTTGGAGCCCAAAAGTTCCTTATAGTTTTTAATGTTTTTCAGGCTTTCTCTGTGGGACTTTTGCAGAGACAAAATCTCCAGTCCGATCAGCTTGGACAGGCGCATATCCAGGATGGCCTGAGCCTGTAAATCTGTAAAGCGGAAGCCCTCTATGATCTTTCGAAAAACTTCATCCCTTTCCTTTAATTGAATGGCAGTTAAATCTCCCTGCATCAAAGCGGTTTTTGCATCCTTATGATTCTTAGCGCCTCTAAGAAGGGCAATAATGGCATCAATAGAGTCCACGGCGGAAATCAAACCTTCCTCGATTTCCCGCTTTCTTTCTTCCTTCTCCAGTAATTTGGAGAACTTAGCCTCCAGTCTTTCTTCCTGGAAGCCAAGATATTCCTCTAAAATTCTCTTTAAGGAAAGGGTTTCCGGTCTGCCCTTGGCAATAGCCAGCATATTAACCGGGAAGCTGTCCTCCAGTTTTGTCTTTTTATAAAGAATATTTTCAATCTTTTCAATATCCGCTCCGGACTTTAACTCCAGAACAATACGAATTCCCTGCTCATTGGACTGGTTGGAAATATCCAGAATATCATTAATCTTTTTTTCCTCGCAAAGATTGGCCACATCCTGCATAAACTTACTGATGCCCTGGCCCACCATGGTATAGGGAATCTCCGTTACCACCAGCTTATCTCTGTCGGAACGACCTTCCTTTTTCTCAAAGGAGAGCTTTCCTCTTAAACGAAGTCTTCCCTGTCCTGTTCTGTAAATCTCTTCCAGCTCGGACTGATTGGCTACGATTCCCCCTGTGGGAAAATCCGGTCCCGGCATGATTTCCAGCATTTCCGTAAGGGAAAGCTCCGGATTCTTAAGATAAGCCAGAATTAAAGAAATCACTTCAGACAAATTATGGGAAGGCGTGGAAGTGGTCATCCCTACCGCAATTCCCTCAGAACCGTTTAAAAGAAAATAAGGAATCTTTGCAGGAAGCACCACCGGCTCCTCTAATTTTCCATCATAATTAGGCTGGAAGGGAACGGATAGAGCCAGGTCTTGCAGTAGGACATCCTCCGTAAATTTCTCCAAACGAGCCTCCGTATATCGGGGTGCCGCAGCAGAATCTCCTTCAATGGAACCGAAGTTTCCCTGTCCCTCTACCAAAGCCTGATTCTTTTTAAAGCCCTGGGCCAAAACCACCAGAGTTTCATAGATGGAGCTGTCTCCGTGGGGGTGATATTTACCCATGGTATCACCGCAGATTCTGGCAGATTTAAGGGTTGGTCTGTCATGGAATACCCTAAGCTCTCCCATATCAAAGAGGACTCTTCTTTGCACAGGCTTTAAACCGTCCCGAATATCCGGCACGGCTCTGCTGGTAATTACGCTCATGGAATAGTCCAGATAGGACTTTTGCATTTCCTCGGAAAATTCCGTGGTTAAGATTTGTTCTGGCATACTCTCTCTTCCTCAGCCTTTCTATGCATCGATTTCCGCTTCCATAGCATGGGTAAAGATAAACTCTCGTCTGGGAGCTACCTCCGTACCCATCAGCATACTGGTCACCTGAGAAGCCAGCTTGGCATCCTCAATTTCCACTCTTTTCAACACCCTGTTTTCCGGATTCAGAGTGGTTTCCCAAAGCTCCTTGGGGTTCATTTCTCCAAGACCCTTAAAGCGCTTTAATTCATAGCCGGAGCTGCCATGCTTCTTCTGATAAGCCAGAAGAGCCTTCTCATCATATAAATACTGAGGCTTTTCTTTTTTGTTGTCCGGAATCACCAGATACAGGGGAGGCATGGAAACATAGATATGCCCTTCCTGAATCAATTCCGGCATAAATCGGTAAAAGAAAGTAAGTAATAAGGTATCGATATGGCTACCGTCCACATCCGCATCCGTCATGAGGATGATTTTATGATAGCGAAGTTTGGAAATATCAAAATCATTGCCGAAGCCCTCGGAAAAACCGCAACCGAAGGCATTAATCATGGTCTTGATTTCCGCATTGGCCAGTACCTTATCGATGGAAGCCTTCTCCACATTTAAAATCTTTCCTCTCAAAGGAAGGATAGCCTGTGTATGGCGGTTTCTGCTGGTTTTTGCAGAGCCACCCGCACTGTCTCCCTCCACGATGAAGATTTCACATTCCTCCGGAGTCTTGGAAATACAGTTCGCCAGCTTTCCGTTGGAATCGAAGCTGTACTTGGACTTGGATAAAAGGTTTACCTTGGCCTTTTCTTCCTGCTTTCGAATCTTGGCGGATTTTTCCGCACATGAAAGAATCGCCTTCACGATTTCCAGGTTTCTGTCAAAATATCGCTCCAGCTCTTCTCCTACCACGGAGGATACATCCTTGGCCGCCTCTAAAGAAGCCAGCTTGGTTTTGGTCTGCCCCTCAAAAACAGGCTCCGGATACTTTACGGAAAGCACAGCCACCATACCGTTTCTGGTATCCGCTCCGGTAAAGTTCGGATCCTTTTCCTTTAAAATTCCCAGTTGTCTTGCGTAAGTATTCATCAGCTGGGCAAATTTGGTCTTTAAGCCCACGATGTGGGTTCCCCCCTCCTGGGTATAAATCCCGTTACAAAAGCCCAGAAGATTTTCCTCAAAGCTGTCGGTAAACTGGAAGGCACACTCCACCTCAGTCTTTCCGCTTTTTCCCTGAAAGGAAATAATCGGAGACACAATTTTCGTCTGATCCTTTACCAGTTCCGCTACGAAGGCATGAAGTCCTTCCGGCTCATAGTAATCTCTGCTAACGACTTCCTCTCCCCGTTCATCCCGAAAATGAAGATGAAGTGTGGGGTTTAAGTAAGCAGTCTCATGGAGGCGGGACATCAGCCACTCCTCCTTAAAACGGGTTTTTTCGAAAATGCTGTCATCGGGAATAAAGGTGGTTTCCGTACCGGTTTCCCTGCTTTTTCCCACCACCGGCAAGAGGCCGTCAATCAACTCCGTCTTCGGAATTCCTCTTTCGTACTCATCTTCGTAAATTTTTCCATTCTGATAAACCCTGACCCGCATATAGTTGGACAGGGCATTGACCACGGAGGAACCTACACCGTGTAAGCCTCCGGAGGTTTTATAGGAGCTATCATCAAACTTTCCTCCGGCATGGAGAGTTGTCATTACGATTCTTTCCGCAGAAATTCCCTTCTTATGCCGGTCAACGGGGATTCCACGTCCATTATCCCGTACCGTACAGGAACCGTCCTTATGGAGAGTTACGGAAATTTCCGTACAATATCCTGCCAAATGCTCATCCACGGAATTATCCACAATTTCATAAATCAAATGATTTAAGCCCTTGCTTCCGATGGATCCGATATACATTCCCGGCCTTCTTCGTACCGCTTCCAATCCCTCTAAAACAGTAATACTGTCTGCATTATAGCTCTTTGCCATGTTTCTCCTTTTTGTTTCCCGGGCTTTTCCTTACTGCCCTCTATTGAGCTTGTCCTTACCGCCCTATGTTGGGCTTGTCATTACAGCCCTATTTTTCTATTTCGAAATTATGCTTTGGAGATCACTTCCGTAAAACGACGGAAGGCCGCCTTTCCTTCTGCATCCCTTTTAAAGATTCCCGCGCAGGAAAGAACCTCCATGAAAACCTTTGCCACTTCTACCTGTACAATCTCATGGACATTGTCTGAGGAAAGATGGGAATATTTTCTTAAAATCTCCTCGCCCCAATCCGCATGCTTCTGAAGGCTTTCTTTCTTCCGTAAATCTTCCCCGGAAACCAGGGCTGCCTCCAACTCCTCCAGCTCCTGCTTCAGTCTTGCGGGAAGAACTGCAAGGCCCATAACTTCGATAAGACCGATATTTTCCTTCTTAATATGGTGGAACTCCTCATGAGGATGGAACAGTCCCAAAGGATGCTCCTCCGTACAAAGGTTGTTTCTAAGCACCAAATCCAGTTCAAAATCCTCTCCCCTTCTTCTGGCAATGGGGGTAATGGTATTGTGGGGATTCTCCTCCGTAAAAGCATGGAGAGAAACTTCCGGATCGGAATAAGAGCGGAAACGCTCCAAAATCATCGTAGCACAGGAAGAAAGCTCAGCAGAATTCTTTCCACGTAAGCGAATCACGGACATGGGCCAGTTCACAATCCCTGCCTGAATATCCGGATAGCCTTCCAAGGTAAAGTATTCCTCAACTTCCGCCTTTTCCATGGGAAAGCTATAGTTTCCTCCCTGAAAATGTTCATGGGAAAGAATGGAGCCTCCCACTATAGGAAGATCCGCATTGGAGCCCACAAAGTAATGGGGGAATTGCTCTACAAAGGAGAAAAGCTTGGGGAAGATTTCCCCGGAAATCCGCATGGGCTTATGCTCCTTATGAAAGACGATACAATGCTCCGGATAATACACATAGGGAGAATATTGAAAATAAAACTCCTCCCCTGCCAGGTTCAAAGGAATAATTCTATGGTTTTCTCTTGCCGGAAAATCCAGTCTGCCCCCGTAGCCTTCACTTTCCTTACAAAGCATACAGGCAGGATAGGAAGAGGACTGCATCTTTCCAAGAAGGGCAATCATCTTCGGATCCTTCTCCGGTTTACTTAGGTTAATGCTGATTTCTACAGGACCGTAGTCTGTTTCCTGATGAAAATGAATATCCTTCCGGATTCTGTAGCGACGAATATAGTCATTATTTTGGCTGAACTCGTAGAAATACTCTGTAGCCTTCTTAGGAGACTCCTGATAAAATTCCCGGAACTTTTCTTGCACATGGCTAGGACGGTCTGTAAGAATGCCCATGATTCTGGTGTCCAAAAGGTCCCGCTCCACCACATTATCTTCTTTTAAAACGCCTTTTTCCAAGGCCAGGGATAAGAGTTTCGACAGTAAACTTTCCAAATAAGAACCGTCTTCAATGCTTTCTTTGGAAATCCCCTGAAGCTTTTCCTGGATCTTCTCATAAGAATAATCCTTAGGCTCTACCGTAAGTAAAGTAGCCAGACTGTTGTAGATATAAACAAAGTCTGCCTCTTCAATCAGCTTACAATAAGCGCCATAGGCCACAAAGTCCTGTAATAGTTCCTCTACCATCTTTTCTTACTCTCCATATCCGTTAGGATTTTGGGACTGCCATCTCCAGCTGTCCTGACACATTTCCAGAATATCCTTCTCCGCCTTCCAGCCAAGAACCTCTTCCGCCTTCTTGGGACTGGAATAACAGGTAGCCACATCTCCTGCCCTTCTTTCCTCTATCACATAGGGAAGAGTCTTTCCGCAGGCTTTTTCAAAGGCATGAATAATTTCCAGCACGGAATAGCCCTTTCCGGTTCCTAAATTACATACCAAAACGCCGTCGTTTTTCGATAATCTCTCCACCGCCTTCACATGCCCCTTAGCCAGGTCTACCACATGAATATAGTCTCTTACGCCTGTGCCGTCCTTGGTGGGATAATCTTGACCGAAAACATGGATTTTTTCCAAAGCACCGGAGGCTACCTTGGCCACATAGGGAAGAAGATTGTTGGGGATTCCCTTGGGATCCTCTCCAATCTTTCCGGAAATATGGGCACCGATAGGATTAAAATACCGAAGTAAAATCACATTCCAATCCGGATTGGCCTTTTGCACATCACAAAGCATCTGCTCCTGCATCCACTTCGTCCAGCCATAGGGATTTGTGCAGGTTCCCTTGGGACAGTTTTCCGTAATGGGAATCTCCGCCGGATCTCCGTAAACCGTTGCGGAGGAAGAGAAAATAAAGTTTTTGCAGCCGTATTTTTTCATACACTCCAGAATATTCAGGGTTCCTAAAAGATTATCATGATAATACAGAAGAGGTTTCACAACAGACTCTCCCACTGCCTTTAAGCCGGCAAAATGAATCACCGCGGAAATATCCGGGTGCTCAGAGAAAATCTTTTCCATGTCCTCTTTTTTCAGCATGTCCGCCTCATAGAAGGGAAAATCCTTTCCGCTGATTTCCTTGACCCGCTCAATAGCCTTTTTGCTGGAATTATAGAAGTTGTCAAAAACCACCACATCATAGTTTTCTGCCAGAAGCTCAATTACGGTATGGGAACCGATATAGCCTGCACCGCCGGTAACTAAAATCTTCATATTGCCTCCTTATAATTCTCTTGGACCGTCAGAAACCTCTGCCTCATAGAAGCTACAGGGGTAACCAATCTTTCTTTCATAGCTTTCCGCCACTTTTCTCTTGAATTCCTCTTTCTTGTCCTTTTCCAAAAGAGTAACGGTACATCCGCCGAAACCGCCTCCTGTCATACGGGAGCCGTAGACATAGGGAAGAGCTCTTGCTGCGTCTACCAAGGTATCCAGTTCTTCACAGGAAACCTCATAATCATCCCGAAGGGAATCGTGGGAAAGATTCATTAATTCTCCAAAACGATGCAAATCTCCCTCTTCCAAAGCTTTCTTTGCCGCAATGGTTCTGTTATTTTCCAATACCGCATGCTTTGCTCTCTTCCGAATAATAGGATCGAAGATTTCCTTTTCCAAAGCAAAGAAGTCTTCATCGGAAAGCTCTCCCAGGCTCTTAATGGGACGGAATTTCTGCAAAATTTTCAGTGCTTCTTCCGACTCTCTTCTTCTGTCATTGTAGGCGGAACCGATAAGCTTATGCTTTTTGTTGGTGTTACTGATAATGATGCAATGATCCTTTAAAACTATGGGAGCATAGGAAAATTGCAGGGTGGCAGTATCCAAAAAGATCGCATGATCCTTCTTTCCCATCGCACTGGCAAACTGATCCATGATTCCGCAGTTCATCCCGTTATAATTGTTTTCACTGTATTGCCCGATTAAAGCCAGTTCCGGGAAGCTTACGGAAAGTCCGTAAAGCTCCTTACAAATGCTTCCCATCAAGACCTCTAAGGATGCAGAGGAAGAAAGTCCGGAGCCGTTGGGAATATTCCCGTAAAGCACTAAATCCAGACCGCAGGGAATGTCCAGACCTCTTTTTTCCATAGCCCAAATCACGCCCTTTAAGTAAGCAGCCCACTGCTTATCTTCTAGAGGGGTAAAATCACTTTCTCCCGCAGAAATCACCCCTGCTCCCTCCACATTCAAGGAGTAAAAGCGGAAGTTCTTATCTTCTCTCTTCTTTACGGCCGCATAGCTTCCCATACTGAGGGCACATGGAAAAACATGCCCTCCGTTGTAATCGGTGTGCTCTCCGATTAGGTTTACTCTTCCCGGAGCAAAGAAATAGCGAATCCCCTCTTTATTTCCATAAAGCTCGGAAAACTTCTCTTCTAATGCCTTTTTGATCTCTTCCTCTCTCATTTTTTTACCGTCCTCTTACTTCCTTTACGAATCAAATGGGTAACCCCCAGCTTCGTTTTCGTCAATGATTTTTTTCTTCTTTTGTATTTTTTCTTTCTGATTTTCTTTCCTTTTTTAAGTTCCTCCACTCCTTCTGCCTCAGTGCTTTTTTCTTCTACAGAAAATATCGTATAATCTCTCTCCAACAATAAATGAGAGAAATCTTTTTGCAGTTCTTCTTCTGCAATTCTTTCTAAAAGATAATTCACTAAAAAGCTTTTGGATTTATTCTGATACTTGGGAAACCCGTATTTTTTCTGCAATTCCTGTAGTTCGGATTTCCAAAGTAAACTTGCCTTTCTTTTTATATCACAAAACGGATTTTTTTGCTCCTGTCGAAGTATATAAAAATCACATTTTCCTTCTACCTCTTCCACCGTAATAATCCCCCAAAAAGAGGGAACGTGATTTTCTATGCTGTGGGCATG
>NZ_DBHIGR010000039.1:0-14647 GCF_057249185.1 Oribacterium sp. | reverse complement strand
TTCCACTTGGCGGCACAGCCCCTGGTGCGGGAATCCTATCTGTTCCCCAGAGAAACCTACGAGACCAATGTGATGGGAACGGTGAATCTTCTGGAAGCGGTACGGCATTGTCCCTCTGTTCGTTCCGTATTAAATGTTACTACGGACAAGGTTTACGAGAATCCGGATCAGGAGGGACACGCCTTTATGGAGGAGGAGAAGCTGGACGGACACGATCCCTATTCCAACTCCAAGTCCTGCTCAGAGCTGGTAACCCATAGCTATCAGAAGTCCTTCTTTTCCGAGGATTCCGCCTACGGGAAAGGCAAAAGCTTTCTTCCAAGAATTTCCACCGCAAGAGCCGGAAATGTCATCGGTGGAGGGGATTTTGCCAAGGATCGTATTATTCCGGACTGTGTACGGAAGAGCATTAAGGGAGAGCCCATCGGCATTCGAAATCCCTATTCCGTCCGCCCCTATGAGCATGTCTTGGAGCCGCTTTTTGTCTATCTGGAAATCGTGGCAAGACAGGCAGGGGAAGAGGGAAAGCAATTTGCCGGCTATTACAATGTGGGGCCGGAGCTTTCCGATGCCATTACCACAGGAGCCTTGGCAGAGCTTTTCGTGGAGTTCTGGGGAGAGAGAGCAAGCTGGGAGAATCAGGCAGAGCCCAATGCCCCCCATGAAGCCGGATTTTTACAGTTAAGCACGGAGAAGCTAAAGAAGGTCTTTGGCTGGCAGCCCCGTTATACCGTGAAGGAAGCGGTGGAGAAAACCGTAGATTGGTATAAGGCATGGCACAGAGGAGAGGACTTACGGAAGTTTTCCGAAGCACAGGTTTTGGCCTTTGCCTCGGAAGACCGGAATTGAGGCTTTAGATGGAGTCTTTAGCTTGGGGCTTGAAAAGGATTTTTAGAGGAAGAACTAAGGCTGAAGCCTTGGTGCAATGAGAGTAAAACTATTTTAGGGTAAAAACAGTAGAAAGGGTAGGGTATGGACTTAGCGGAAAAGCAGAGGCGGGGCTTCACCATTTTGGAGGAGATTCACCGTATTTGTGAAAAACATAAAATCAGCTACCGCTTAGATTCCGGAACCCTGCTGGGAGCCATTCGCCATGAAGGCTTTATCCCCTGGGATGATGATGTGGATCTTTGTTTTTTACGGGAGGAATGGGAAAAGTTTGAAAAGGTGGCGAAGGAGGAACTTTCGGAAAACTTTGCCCTACTGATGCCTAACAGCTATAGAAACGGTCGTTCCTTTTATGACTTTGTGCCCCGTATTGTGGATTTGAACAGCAAAAGACGGGAAGTCGAGGGAGAAGAGGATGCCTTTTACGAAGGAAAGCTGAATCATCTTTGGGTGGACTGCTTTATTTTGGATGACTGCCCGAGAAATGCTCTTTTGGATAAGCTGTATCGTTTTCGGCAGCAGATGATCTTTGGCCTGGCCATGGGACATCGGAGAAAGCTGGATTTTCGGAAGTATTCGCCATTGGCAAAGCTCTTTGTGGCGGTTCTTGCCACTTTGGGAAAATGCCTTCCCCTTCCCTTTCTGTTTTCTTTGCAGGACAGGTGGGCTCAGGGAGCAAGAAGAGAAAAGAGCCAAAGAAAGGGAGAGGATTTCCTGTATTTTTCCAACTATCAGCCGGACTTCCAGTATTGCAAAGTGCAATACAGCTGGGAGGAGCCGGTGCAGTATAAGCCCTTTGCCGGAAAGGAATTTCCGGTGCCGAAAGACTACGACAGTGTGCTGAAAATGCTATATGGGGATTATATGACACCGCCGAAGAAAGAAGAGCAGGTACCTAGCCACGAGGAAATGATTTAAGACGGCGAAGGGTAGAAGATCTTGCTAAAGTCGTTGAACAAAGATGACTAAAAAGTTAGGACGGATAAAAGGCTCAAGAAAAATCATTTCAATGAGGGATTGTTTTAGAGAGAAGGGATGAACTTGGAAAAGATTTGTAGTGTAATTGTTTCTGTATATAACGAGGAAGACAGCTTGGAGCAGTTTTATCAGCATTGCAGCCAGTCTTGTGAAAAATTACAGGAGCTGGGCTATGACTATGAAATCGTCTTTGTGAATGACGGTTCTCAGGATAAAAGTGCCATTCTCTTAGAGAATTTTGCAGAGAGAGACAAGGAACACGTGCGAGTGCTGTCCTTTTCCCGAAACTTCGGCCATGAGGCGGCCATGACCGCCGGCCTGGATCATGCCAAGGGGGATTTTCTGGTTTTTATGGATGCGGATTTACAGCATCCCCCCGAGTTGATTTCGGAAATGCTGAAAAAGTCGGAGGAGGGCTATCAGGTGGTGTCTATGGTGCGCACCAAGAACCCTTCTGCAGGCTTTGTGAAGAACATCACTTCCGCCCTTTTTTACTGGATTTTAAACCATGTTTCTCCGGTGCATTTTGAGGAAAACGCTTCCGATTTCTTCGGCATTTCCAAAAAGGTGCAGCAGGTTTTAAAGAAGCATTATCGGGAAAAGGTCCGTTATCTTCGGGGCTTTGTTCAGTCCGTGGGCTTTCCCAAAACCAGCATTCGCTATGAGGCGGCGGCAAGACAGGCGGGACAAAGTCATTATTCCCTGAGTAAGCTTTGGCAGTTTTCCAAAAACACCCTCTTTACCTTTTCCAACCTTCCTTTACAGCTGGGGATTTTTGCAGCTATTTGCAGCGGCGGACTGGGAACCGTACTTTTGATTTACACCCTTTTAACCAGAAAGGGTGCTCCCTCCGGCTATGCCACCATCGTGGTGGTGCTTTGCTTTATGTTTGCGGTACTCTTTTTCGTCATCGGAATTATCGGGGAATATATCGCCATTTTGTTTGAAGAACTGAAGGATAGACCTCTATACATTTTATCGGACAGTAAAAATATCGAAGAGGGAGAAAATGGACATTAAGCAACTGCAATACTTTATGGCGGCAGTAGAGTGCGGCAGCTTGAATAAGGCGGCGGAACGCCTCTATACTTCCCAGCCCAATGTCAGTCGAGTGATTCACAGCCTGGAGGAAGAACTGGGGAATCCCATATTCCTTCGTAGTGCCAAGGGAATCGTCCTTTCCTCCTTTGGGGAGCAGCTTTCCTACTATGCGAAGAATATTCTGAAAAATGTGGAGCACATGCAGGAGCTGTCCATAGATGAGAGACAGAAGAAATTAAACATCGCCTCCTATCCCAGCGGGATGCTTTCCAATAATCTGGCCAAATTTTATAACGAGCATAGGGAAGAGAACCTGCATATAGATTATAAGGAAGGTACCACAGAGCAGGTTTTAAACTATATCAGCCAGGGAATTGTACGGATTGGTGTGGTGCAGATTGCCAAGCAGCAGCTGGCTCCCTTTCGACGCATTTTGCAAAATAAAGGCTTGGAATTTACCATGCTTCGAAGCGGTAGGTTTTGTGTCTATGTGGGAAAACAGCATCCGCTTTATGAGAGGGCATCCGTTCCCTTTGATGCTTTAAAGGATTTAGAGTTTGTACAGGAAAATGAAGATTACTTTACCAGTCTGTCTTACATGGGAAAGTTCAGCTCAGGTGCTCTGGAATATAAGGATTTAAAACACAGGGTTCATACGGATAGTGACCATTGTATGATGCATATGTTGAGAGAAACTACGCTTTGCTGTTTGGGAGTAGACTTTTTCAGTAAGAAAATGGCTCGGGAAATGGAAATTCATGCGGTGTCTATAGAAGGATGTGGAAGCGGTATACTTTTAGGCTATGTGCATAAACAGAATCAGGAAATGGATGAAATTGAAAAACGATATTTGGAGAACCTGGGGAGCCTTTTTGCAGGAGACCAGTGAAGTGCCCCTCTAAAGTTAGACTTTTTAAGCGTATCAGTTTTATGGCTGCTACGCTATTTTTATGCCTCTTTAGTAAGGATTCTTTATTTTGGTCTCGTGTTTTTGAGAGGATATTATATTGAGTTAGTGTGTAATGTTATACAAAAACCGTATACCCTAAGTATATTGAAATTTTATTAGTAAAAACTAACTGCCTTTGCTACAATCTGTAAGCCAAACAAGTAAATCAACATTTTTAAGAAAATAAACAAGGAAATAATGGAGCTAAAGGAGGAAGGAATGGTAAAGAAAAGATACAGACTGGCTTTGGGCGTGGCATTGTTAAGTGCATTCTTAATGGCATGTGGCGGTGGAAAGAGCGCGAATAGCGGCACAGGGGCAGCAGGGGATAGTCAGACATCCGGCGCAAGCGGTGAAGAGGCGGGAACCCTTCGTTTTGTAAACTTCCGAGACATTCGTGATTTAAATCCCCATCTGTATGCCGGAGAAATGTATGCCCAGTCCATGCTGTATGATACCTTGGTAAGTATTACAGCAGAGGGATACAGCCCCTGTCTGGCAGAAAAATGGGAAATCAGTGAGGATGGAAAGGTGTATACCTTCCATATTCGAGATGGGGTAAAGTTCTCTGACGGAGAAGTTTGCGATGCCAAGGCGATTCAGGCAAACTTTGATGCCATTATTGAGAACAAGGAAAGACATACCTGGTTAAGAAGTATGGAGCTGCTACAGAGCGCGGTGGCTACGGATGATAAGACCTTTGTGATTACCCTTTCCGAGGCTTATTATCCCCTGCTTACCGAGCTTGGGGTAACCAGACCCTTTGCCATGATTTCCCCCAAGGCTATGAAGAACGGCTCCACAAAGGATGGGGTGGAAGCCTATATCGGAACAGGCCCCTATGTTTTAAAGGATTTCGTTACAGACGAGTATGCGACCTTTGAGGCTAATCCCAATTACTGGGGAGAGGTTCCTAAGATTAAGACCATTGTGGCAAAGGTAATTCCGGATAACCAAACCAGAATTTTGGCTTTGGACAAGGGAGAGATTGACCTGATTTACGGAAAAAATATGATTGATGCGGATGCCATCAAGAAATATCAAGATAGCGACAGCATTGCCGTAGCCTTGTCCGATCCGACTTCCACAAGACAGATTGTTATGAATACCCAGGATGAAATCCTCTCCGATATTAAGGTGCGTAAGGCTTTAGAGCACGCTACGGATAAGCAGTCTATTTCCGATGGCTTATTCTATGGCTTGGAGAAGCCGGCGGATACTTTATTTTCCAAGACTGTGCCCTATTGCAACATTGAGCTGACTCCCTATGAGCATGACAGCGATAAGTCTAAGAGTCTTTTGGAAGAGGCAGGCTGGAAGGCCGGTAGTGACGGTATTCGTGTTAAGGATGGCAAGAAGCTTAGCTTAGAGCTTCTTTACAACAGCGATTCCGTAACGGAGAAGAGTATCGGAGAATATTTGCAGGCGGAGTACAAGCAGATTGGTGTGGATATTCAGCTGAACGGACAGGAAGAACAGTCCTATAGAGACAATATGAAGGCGGGAAATTTTGACATGGTCTTCAACATTTCCTGGGGAACTCCCTATGATCCTCAGTCCTCCCTTTCCGCTATGACCGCTCCGGTTTACGGAGACTATGCGGCACAGCAGGGACTGGAAAATAAGAAGGAAATCGATGAAGCCATTCAGAAGATTTTGCTCTCCACTGATGAGAAGGAAAGGCAGGATCTGTATACAGAGGTGCTGACCTCCCTGCATGAAGATGCGGTATATATCCCATTAACCTATGAGAACAATAAGGCGATTTATCGGAAGACTCTTAAGGGCGTTCGCTTCAGCCAAAGCCAGTACGAGATTCCCTTTGAGGAGATGTATTTCGAAAATTAATCTTCTTTCGCTTGAAGAGCAGTGAAAAAAGGGAATAGAAATAATCAAAACAATAAGAATTTTCGGCAATATAGGTCTGAATGCGGGGGGGCAGTCTGAGCCCGTGCCCCCATTTCAGGCCTATATTGCTTAGAAAATCATCTTAATTTTTTTCTACAGCCCCTTTTCATGGCTTTTCTTTTCGATTAAAGCGATTGTTGTTTCTGCACAAAATGCTTCCTATTGAAGGTTTTTTCTAAGGAGTTCTATGAAAGTCTATATAATCAAAAGAATCCTCTCTGCGATTCCTTTATTACTATGTATTTCCTTTGTATGCTTTGTCTTTATCAACCTGATTCCCTCCGATCCTGCAGAGGTGGCTCTTCGCGTGCGCCAAACTCCCATTATTACGGAGGAGGCGGTGGCTGCTGTACGGAAGGAGCTGGGATTGGATGATCCCTTCCTGATTCGTTACATTCGTTGGTTGGGAGATTGCATTCACTTAAATTTCGGCGTCAGCTATGTAAATCCCAGCCGTACGGTACTGGGAGAGATGGCTCGCTGCCTTCCGGCGACCTTAAAGCTGGCCTTAAGCTCTTTGGTTTTCGTTATCGTATTGAGTATTCCTATCGGTTTTTTCTGTGCCGTTTACCAAAACAGTTGGTTTGACCGGATTATGCGAACCTTCGTTTTCGCTACCACGGCCATGCCGGCTTACTGGGTGGGATTGCTTTTGATGTGGATTGTCAGTATTAAGCTGGATTTACTGCCCACCAGCGGAAGCGGAGATTTTCGTTACCTGATTCTCCCCTCCTTTACCGTGGCGCTAACTTATATTTCCACCTATATTCGTCTGATTCGAAACAATATGCTGGAAAATATGAAGGAGGACTATGTGCTTTATGCCAATGCCAGAGGGCTTCGGCAAAGGAATATTCTGCTTCGACATATCTTAAAGAACTCTATGCATACCTGTATTGTGGCTATCGGTATGGCGCTTCCCCAGATGATTTCCGGAACTATTGTGGTGGAAAATGTCTTTGCCTGGCCCGGTCTTGGAAAGCTTTGCATTGAGTCCATTTTCAACAGAGATTATCCGGTGATTCAATGCTATGTTTTGTTTATCGGCTTTTTGTTCGTCATTTTCAATCTGCTCTTTGATATTTTACAGTACGTGGCAGACCCGAGAATGCGAAATCAGGCTTAAGGAGGGAAAATGGGAAAACGATTTGTTCAAAACAAAATGGCCATGGGAATCTTATTCTTCTTGCTTTTGTTGAGCATTGTGGGAATTTTCGCACCGTTTTTTGCGCCCCATGACCCCTATGAAACCAATATTATTCAAAAATTTGCCCCCTTTTCCCTTACCTATCCCTTGGGGACGGATCAGCTGGGAAGATGTATTTTAAGCCGTTTGATTTATGGCATCCGGCCTACGCTTTTTCTTTCTCTTCTGACCATGGTGGGAACGATTTTTATCGGTACCCTTATGGGCGTCCTATCAGGATATTTTCGTGGACCCTTGGAAGAAGTCATCATGCGCCTTGTGGATGTGATGCTGTCTTTTCCCAGTCAGATTATGGTTTTTGCAGTGGTAGCGCTTCTGGGCGTGGATGTGCGGAATGTGATTTTGGCCAATGTTTTCATCAAATGGGCCTGGTACGCCAGGATGATTCGCACCAATGTTTTAAAGTACAAGGATAAAAACTACATTCTTTATTCTAGAAGTATTGGAAATACGACTCCCTATATTATTGTGAAGCACCTGATTCCCGCTATCTCTTCGGAGCTTGCGGTACTGGCGACTTTGGATATGGGTTGGGCGATTCTAAACATTTCCACCCTGTCCTTCCTGGGACTGGGGGTACAGGCGCCTACACCGGAGTGGGGCGCCATGCTGAATGAGGCAAAGAATGTGATGACCACCAATCCGGTGCAAATGCTGGCACCCGGAATTGCCATTGTGCTGGTGGTGGCATCTTTTAACTTCTTGGGAGATGCTTTGCGAGATGCCTTCGATCCTAAGGAAGCGATGGCATAGAAAGGGGAGAGAGTATCAAATGATTGAGGATGCTATTTTATCCGTAAAAAATTTATCCGTATCCTTTGCGCCAAAGAAAAAGCTGCAAAAGGATATCGTGAAGGACATTTCCTTTTCCGTAAAAAAAGGGGAATGCCTGGGAATTCTGGGAGAGTCCGGAAGCGGAAAAAGTATGAGTATCAAGGCTGTTTTGGGCTTGCTTCCCCAACAATTCAGAGTAGAAGGAGAGGCCGTTTTTCAGGGACATGATCTGATGACCGATGGCAGAGAGCATCTTCGGCAGCATCGGGGAAAAGATATTGCCATGATTTTACAAAATCCCATGACCTGCTTTGACCCCTTGTATCGCATGGGAAGTCAAATGGCGGAAACTTGGCGTTCCCATGAAAGCATCAGTCAGGAGGAAATTCTGGAAAGAAGCCTAAAGCTCTTGGAAAAGATGCAGATTCGAGAGGGAAAGGATCTTTTGGAAAAATATCCCCACCAGCTTAGTGGCGGACTTTTGCAAAGAATTATGATTGGGCTGGCTTTATCCATGCAGCCTTCCCTTTTGGTGGCGGATGAGCCGACTACCGCTATCGATGCCATTACCCAGTATGAAATCATGAAGGAGTTTCAAAAAATTCATGAGCAGGGCAATACGGGAATGATTTTTATCACCCATGATTTGGGCGTGATTTCTCAAATTGCAGATCGAATTTTGGTGATGAATCAGGGGCGCATCGTGGATGAGGGAAGCTTTTCGGAGATTGTGCAGGGAGCCAAGGATCCCTATACCATTGAACTGATTCGCAGCAAGAAGATGGTGATGGAAAAGTATAAAAGGGCTTTACAGGGCTAAAATCCCGGTATTGCAAAGACTACAAGGGATTTGTAGGACTAAAATCCCGGCATTACAAAGGATGAAAGAGCTTTAGTACAGTAGAGCTTAGCCAATGAAAAAGGATGGATATGGAAAAGAAGATTGTATTAGAAGGAAAGGATATTTCCGTCAGTTTTTTAAAAGAAAAGCAGGAAAAGCTACTGGGAAAAGAGCAGCAGCAGGTATTGAAAAAGGTTTCCTTTTTCTTGAGAGAAGGAGAATGTCTGGGCCTTCTGGGAGAGTCCGGCAGTGGAAAAAGTACCTTGGGAAGAGTGCTTTCCGGTTTACTGAAGCAGGATAGCGGAACCTTGGAACGGGAAGGCAGAATCAGCATTGTGTTTCAGGACTATACCAGTTCCGTAAATCCCAGATTTCAGGTTTTTCAAATCATCGGAGAATCCTTGGATGTTCTTTCCAAGCAGGGAGGAAAGCATTTTTCCAAGGGAGAAAAGAAAGAGAAAATACTGGAGCTTCTGCAACTGGTTGGTCTCAGAGAAGAGCATTACAATCGTTTTCCCCATGAGCTTTCCGGAGGACAGCTACAAAGAGTTTGTATTGCCAGAGCCATTGCCCTGGAACCGAAGATCATTCTCTTTGATGAGGCCATCAGCTCCCTGGATGCCCACACCCAGGTTCAGGTCATGGATTTACTGAAGGATTTGCAGGAGAAATTTTCCTTTAGCTATTTTTTCATTACCCATGATTTAAGCTCGATTTCTTATTTTTGCCACAGAGTATTGTTTCTCTATCAGGGCGAAATCGTGGAAAACCTGGAGGTGGACAAGCTTCACAAGGTGCAGCACCCCTATGGGAAGAAGCTCTTACATTCTATCGTAGAATTGAAGGAGGAGTAGCGATGATAGGAGAAAAAAACTTTCTTCCGGTGATTGGCGGAGATTATTCCATTCCCATGACGGTACTTAACGGAAAAAATCCCGGGAAAACCGGCCTGATTACAGCAGGAATTCATAGCGAGGAATTCGTAGGGATAGAAAGTGCCATCCGTCTGGCGGGGGAATTGCGAGAAGAACAGCTTTTCGGGAAGCTCTATATTTTGCACCCCTTGAATCTTCCGGGCTTCCAAAGCAGTATCCGCAACAGCATGGTGCCGGAGGACGGAAAGAACCTAAACAGGGTATTTCCGGGAAAAAAGGAAGGAAGCCTTTCAGAGCGGATAGCCTATACGGTGATGAGTGCGTTTTCCGAAGGGATTGACTTTGCCATTGATTTACATGGAGGGCAGGTTCACGAAGAACTGTTACCCCATGTGTACTTCTTGGGAGAAAGTAAGGAGGAGGTAAAGGAAACATCCCTTCTTATGGCAAGACATTGTAAGGTTCCTTATATTATTCAATCCAAAACCACCTCAGGAGGGCTGTATAACTGTCTTTCCATGCAGGGGGTACCCTCCATCCTTCTGGAGAGAGGTTGTCAGGGAAGATGGTCGGAAGAAGAGGTAAAAGAAGATTTGGAAGACCTTAAAAATCTCCTTCGCTTGCAGGGAATGGTAAAGGACGGCATAGCCCCGGCACTAAAGTCAGGAGAAATCATGCAGAACCTCATCTATATAAATTCCCCTTATGAAGGCTGTTGGTATCCCAAGAAAAAACCTGGAGAGAAAGTCTCCTTAGGGGAAGTTCTGGGCGAAATACGAGATTACCATGGAGAAAAGCTATGGGAACTACGGGCGGAAAAGGAAGGACACCTTCTGTACCAGATTTCTTTCTTATCAGTACATAAAGACGAGGAATTAGCGGTTTACGGGTAAAAGACGAAGACAAAGGACAGTTTGGGGTTTGAAAAAAGAACATGTCAGTTTTCGGCAATACAGGTCTGAAAGAGGGGTAGTCTGAGCCCGCCGGTACTTGCGAAAAACGAAGGAACTGAAGTTTTTCGCATAGTATCCGTTATGTGGCGAAGCTAGCGGGAGCGTGCCCCCTTTCAGACCTGTATTGCATAGAAAACTGTTTCTTTTGTAGAAAAACACCAAACTTCCGAATTCTAAAAAATTCTAAGAATGAAAGAAGAAAACTCTATTTTTTTTTTAAAAAAGAAAAGCTATAATCCTCCTTGTTATTAAACATAGTCGAAAGTTATTTCGAACAGGAGGAAAAAATGAAAAGAATTTTAAGCACTTTGACAGTATCCGCATTGGCCGTATCTATGTTAGCTGCATGTGGCAGCAGCAATGCCGGAAAGACAACTACCGCAGCTGCTGAGCAGAAGGAAAGTGCAAAGGCAACAGAGAAGGCGATGGAAGGAACCAAGGCCGCTGTAGAAGAAATGAGCGGAGACTTCAGCGACAAGAAGGTTGGCGTATGTATCTATCAGTTCTCTGATAACTTCATGACTCTCTTCCGTACAGAGCTGGAAAATTATCTTGTATCCAAGGGATTCAAGAAAGAGAACATCAAGATTATGGACGGTGCTAATGACCAGGCTACACAGACCAACCAGATCGAGAACTTCATCACCGACAAGGTAGACGTTTTGATTGTTAACCCTGTTAACTCTTCCTCTGCTGCTACCATCACCGATAAGGTACAGGCTGCCGGAATTCCATTGGTTTACATCAACAGAGAGCCGGATCAGGACGAAGAGAAGAGATGGGAAGAGAAGAACTGGGATGTAACATACGTAGGATGTGATGCTCGTCAGTCCGGAACCTTCCAGGGAGAGATTATCGCTTCCGTTGGAATGGACAAGCTGGATATGAACGGCAACGGAAAAGTTGACTACATCATGATCAAGGGTGACCCTGAGAACATCGATGCACAGTACAGAACAGAGTTCTCCGTTAAGGCATTACAGGATGCCGGCATGGAAGTAAATAAGTTAGACGAGCAGGTTGGTAACTGGGATCAGGCTCTTGCACAGTCTTTGGTTGCTAACGCATTGGCAAAGAACGGTAAGGATATCGAAGTTGTTTTCTGTAACAACGACTCCATGGCTCTTGGTGCTTTACAGGCTATTCAGGCAGCAGGAAGAACCGTTGGAAAGGATATCTACTTAGTAGGTGTTGACGCTCTTGAGGAGGCTTGCCAGAATGTATTGGCAGGAACACAGACCGGAACCGTATTTAATGACTTCCTTACACAGTCCCACGCAGCAGGAGATGCAGCAATCAACTACCTCGGCGGTAAGGGAAATGACCACTACATCGGTTGTGACTATGTAAAGGTTACTAAGGACAATGCACAGGACGTATTAAATCTCTTAAAGTAATAAGATTTGCAGGAAAACTTTTTCAAAGCATGGATTATCAGGAAAATGGAGATTTGCTAAAGAAATAGGAGCAGAAAACATTTTCCCAATACAGAACGAATTTGGGGAGTGCAGATGCATTGTGTATTTGCCTCCCCGATTGTTTTTCATTCCGAGAGTAGTGTGAAGAAATGGAGGAGGAAATGGCAGAGTATAAGTTAGAAATGAAAAATATCTCCAAATCATTTCCGGGTGTAAAGGCCCTAGACCAGGTGCAGCTATCCGTTCGTCCCGGAACGGTGCATGCCTTAATGGGAGAAAATGGAGCCGGAAAATCCACTCTGATGAAGTGCCTGTTCGGCATTTACAAGATGGATCAGGGAGAGATTTATCTGGATGGAAATAAAGTGGAAATCAACAATCCTGATGATGCTATGCTGCACGGTGTAGCCATGGTGCATCAGGAATTACAGCCGGTACTGGCCCGTTCCGTATCGGAAAATATGTACCTTGGTCGTTTCCCGGTGAAGAAGCTGGGACCGATTCAGATGATTGACCATAAGAAGATGAATCAGGATACGGAGAAATGGCTCTCCGAGCTTGGTTTGTCTTACAATGTGAAGGCACCTCTGTCCTCTCTTTCTATCGGACAGATGCAAATGGTGGAGATTGCCAAGGCGGTTTCCCACGACGCCAAGGTCATTATCTTCGACGAGCCTACCTCTTCTCTTTCCGATAAGGAAGTAGAATTCCTCTTTAAGGTTATGGGAGATTTGAAGAAGAAGGGCGTAGCCATGATTTACATTTCCCATAAAATGGATGAAATCAAGCGGATTTCCGACGACATCACCATCATGCGTGACGGAACCTATGTAGGAACCTGGCCCGCAGAGGAGATGACCACCGAGCAGATTATTGCCAAGATGGTAGGTAGAGAGTTAAGCAATATTTATCCGGAGCATCATCACAGCATCGGAGAAACCATTATGGAGGTGGAGGATTTAACCTCTATCCATGAAAAATCCTTCCGGGGAGTTTCTTTCTCCATCAAAAAGGGCGAGATTCTGGGCTTCGGCGGACTGGTAGGTGCCCAAAGAACGGAGCTGATGGAAGGAATCTTCGGTATCCGTCATTTGGCAAAGGGAACCATCAAGGTTCACGGTAAAGAAGTGAATATTAAACGCCCTAGAGATGCTATGGATGCGGGTATCGGTATGATTACCGAGGATCGCCGGGGAAACGGTATTTTCGGCTGTCTCTCCATCAAGGACAATGTGGGTGTTTCGATTTATAATAAGTATTTAAAGGCAGGAATTATGCTGGACCATCCTTCCATTAACAAGGTGGTGGATGACAATATCAAGCGTCTGTCCATCAAGACCCCCAGCATGAAAGAGCATATCGGAAATCTTTCCGGAGGAAACCAGCAGAAGGTAATCATTTCCCGCTGGCTGGCCAAGGACCCGGATATTCTGATTATGGATGAGCCCACCAGAGGTATAGATATCGGGGCAAAGCATGAGATTTATGAAATCATGGAAGAGTTGGCAAAACAGGGCAAGGCGATCATTATGATTTCTTCGGAAATGCCGGAGCTTCTGGGTATGGCGGACCGTATCTGCGTAATGTGTAACGGAAAGCTCACCGGAGAGCTGAATCAGCAGGAAGAAATGACCCAGGAAAATGTAATGAACTTTGCTACGATGTTTTAGGGGGAAAGAAAATGGAAAAGACACAAAAACAAAAATTAACGGATTTTCTGATTAATAACGGGGTTATTATCGTTATGTTTATCCTGGTAATTTATACAGGATTGACCACAAAGAACTTTTTGACAGCGGACAACGGAATGAATCTTTTGGCCAATATGTCCTACCGCTTAGTGATCGCCTTAGGAATTGCAGGCTGCGTTATTACCGCAGGTTGTGACCTTTCCGCAGGACGTATGATCGGATTCGGTGCCTGCCTTGCAGGAACCCTTTTGCAAAAGGCGGATTATTCCGGACGTTTCTTCCAGTCCGAGCCCTGGGCTTCCATGGGAAATGGAATTTTACTTAAGATTAGTCCCATGAATCCCTTCGTGGTATTGCTCCTGGTAATGCTGATTTGTGCCCTCTTCGGTACCATCACCGGTTGGTTTATCGCTTACCTTTCCGTACCTCCCTTCATTGCTACCCTGGCAATGATGGAAATCATCTACGGTTTAGGCCTTCTCTATACCAACGCAACTCCTTTGGGAGGTTACATTGAGTCCTACACCATCTTCTCTACCGGAAAATTCTTAGGCTTAAGCTATTTGATTTGGATTGCCCTTTTGATGGCTGCAATCACCTGGTTTATCTTCAACATGACCAGACACGGAAAATATATGTATGCTATCGGTGGAAACCCACAGGCGGCAGAGGTTGCCGGTGTTCCTGTAAACCTTACCTTGGTATTGATTTATGCAAAGGCAGCAGCATTTTACGGCATGGCAGGCTATATGCTGGGAGCGAAGGCCGGAGGAGCTTCCGTAAATACCGGACTGGGTTATGAGATGGAGGCTATCGCAGCCTGTGCTCTGGGCGGTGTATCCGTAACCGGAGGACGAGGAAAGGTATCCAGTGCCTTCATCGGTGTGGCGGTTTTGGAGCTTTTAAAGACCGCATTACAGTACCTTGGTGTAAGCCCCAATGCACAGTACATCGCCATCGGTATCGTAATCTTCATTGCCGCATCCTTGGATATTCGTAAGTACCTGACAAAGAAGTAAAAAAGAAGTAAAAGTGTCAAAAGAGCTTAGACCGGAATGGTCTTAGCTCTTTTTTCTTGTGCGCCTAGCGGCGCACGTTTCTAACGGGTTAAAGTCCCGAATCCG
>NZ_DBHIGR010000038.1:1068-14798 GCF_057249185.1 Oribacterium sp. | reverse complement strand
CAGGTGTGGTATCTCAGGCTTTGCAAGATTTAGGCTATGACTTTTGCTACGGAATATGCGATGCCCCAAGTGGAATGCTTCATCAGTTTTCTAAGCTCTATAATGTTGATGCGAATATGGTAACAGGAGAGTGTTATGGTTTAAATCATCTTTCCTTTTTTTCTTCTATCAAGGTAGAAGGGAGAGAGGTTATACAGGAACTTATAGAGAGAGAAGATGCCTATTTAAAAACAGATATGCGTTTTTTCGAAAAAGATCTCTTACAGCATATGGGAATGATTTTAAATGAGTATCTCTATTATTTTTTCTATAGAGAGCAGGCAGTGGATCATGTTTTGCATACAGTTCAGACTAGAGGAGAAAGCATTGCCTATATTAATCAGAAGATGAGTAAGGAGCTTTCTTCCATGAATATCCATCAGGATTTCGAAGCTTGTCTTCGTTGCTTTGAAAAATGGTATGGTATTAGGGAGAATGCTTATATGTCCTGTGAGACAGGCGTTCGTCGAGATAAACCCTGGTCATTTGATTTATATTCTCAGGATAGTGGTGGTTACGCAGGGGTGGCTTTAAAGTTCATAGAAATTATGCAAGCTAAAACAAAAGGTACTATGATTTTATGTGTACCTAATCGGGGAGCAATTCCAGATTTACAGGATGAAGATGTTGTGGAAATTACTTGTAATATAAGTCGGGAAGGGGTAAGCCCGCATAGAGTTTTGTGCCCGGATGAAAGAGCTCTTGCTTTAATATGTCGTGTTAAGGATTATGAAAGACTGGCAGCCAGAGCAATCTGTAACAGGTCTATTCAGGATGCGATAGATGCCCTCTTTGCTCATCCTTTAGTGGCTTCTTATTCATTGGCAAAGAAATTAGTATCACAGTATCTGGAGCTTAATGCTGAATACTGTAAAGGATGGAAATAGTAAGCTTAAAAAGAAGTAAAAACAAAAGCAAAAAATAAAAGGGAAAAACAGATACAATTTTAGATACGGCGGTAATAGATAAAGCAAATAAAACAGCTCACTAATCTATAAAAACAATAAGTAATCCTGTGTGTATCGTATAGTAATTATGATAGTATAAGGAATAGTTTTATACAAATTAATATATTGAATGGAGGCACACAAATGAAAACATCCAAGTTTAGACCATTTTTACTGATTCTTCTTGTGTTCAGTATTTTGAGCCTGAGTCTAATGGCTTGTGCTAAAAAAGAAGCAAAGTCCACAGAAGCAAAAGAAGAGAGTCAAAAAGAAAGCGAGAGTGAAAAGGCCGAAGCAAAAGAAACCATGGAGGCTACTGAAAGTTCTTCTTCCGGAAAAGCCAAGAAGGCTTGCTTGATTACAACCTCTCCTCTTGGAAATGAATTTACCAATCTTATTTGGTCAGGCTTTGAGGAGCTGGAAAAGGAAGGCTGGGAAGTCAAGTGTATTGAAGTATCCGAGGCGGCAGAATACCCGGATCAGATTCGTGCGATGGCTCAAGAGGGATACACTGCAATGTTTACCATGTTTGATGAGCTTAGTGAAGTTGCCTTAAGCCTTTCAGATGAATTAAAAGAAAATTATCCGGATTTGCATGTTTTCATGTTAGACACTTATATGGAGCATGATAAAAGTAATTTTACCAGTGTTTCCGTAGACCCCTTTGAGTCTTCTTTTGTGGCAGGTTTTGTGGCTGCCAATATGACAAAAAAGAAGCAGGTTGGCTGGATTGGACATAAGGATATTTTAAAGATTCAGCGCTTTAGAGACGGGTATACTGCCGGAGTAAATTATGCCAATAATGGTGTGACGGTGGTGCCGGCATTTACGGGAGATCCCTTCGATCCGATTAAAGGACAGGAAACCGCAAAGGCAATGATTCAGAATAATGACATTGATATTATATATCAGACGGATTACTTAGGAGGTCCCGGTGTTATTTCTGCCTGCGCCGAAGCGGGAATCAAGTGTATCGGTGTAGACGATTGGCAAGGGTATATTGATCCCTGTGTTTTCTGGTCTGCTATTAAGCCAATGAATGTGGCAGTTGTTTCATTAGCCCATGATTCTCAAAATAATAGACAATTCCCTACAGCCTTGGATTTTAATTTAAGTTCCGGCGGTGCGGTATATGATGTTAGAGACGAAAAAAATATTCCGCCTGAGCTTCTTGCTAAGGTAAAAGCATTGATTTCAGATATTAAAGAAGGAAAAATTGATGTTTTTAAGGGATATGATAATTATCGTTTAAACTACTGATTTTAAAGCATCTAACAGATGGAGTTTGCTATGGAAAAAAATCAATATTTACTGGAAATGAAGGGAATATGCAAGTCTTTTCCCCGTGTCATAGCAAATGATCATATTAATTTGGAAATTAAAAGAGGCAAGGTCCATGCCATAATAGGAGAGAATGGCGCGGGGAAAAGTACTTTGATGAACATGATTGCCGGAGTTTATCAGCCTGATGAGGGAAAGATTTTCTTGAACAATGAGGAAATAAAGCTGAAAAATCCGGGTGATGCCGTAAAGCATGGCATCGGAATGGTATTTCAAGAGTTTATGCTTTTCCCCGGACTGAGTATTTTAGAAAATATCATCTTGGGCTGTGAACCCAAGAAGGGAATTTTTCTGGATAAGAAAAAAGCGGAAGAGAAGATTAAGGGGATATGTGAAATGTATCATTTTCATATCCCCTTAAATTCATTGGCGGAAAAGGTTCCGGTAGCTGTGTTACAGCAAGTGGAAATTGTAAAGTTATTGTATAAAGAAGCCAACATCATCATTTTGGATGAGCCGACCAGTGTGCTTACACCGCAAAGTGTACAGGGATTGTTCCGCGCTATTCGGCAATTGATTAGTAAAGGTAAAACAATCTTATTGATTACGCATAAATTGCAAGAAGTGATGGAAATTGCAGATGAAATAACGGTTTTGAAAAATGGAAGGGTTTCCGGGAAAATATCCAAAAAAGATGCAACAGAAGCCCTCCTTAGCAAAATGATGTTTGGCTCGGAAATAAGCCTAAAAATGAAAAAAGAAGTTAAACCGGTAGGAGATGTTCTTTTAGAAGCAAAAAACATAAGTTTACAGACGAAAAAGCATATTTCTGTGATAGAGGATGTAAATTTTTGCATTCATTCCGGAGAGATTGTTGGAATCGCAGGAATTGCCGGATCAGGGCAGAGAGAATTGGCAGAATCTCTGATCGGTCTGTATGCCTCTTCACAAAGCGGAAAAATTCTTTTTGAAGGACAAGATATCCTTTCCCTTTCTGTTGCGAAAAGGCGTGCACTGGGAATCGCTTATGTAGCCCAAAACAGAAAAACTGTAGGAACTTGCGGGCAATCTGCTCTTTGGGAAAATATCTTTATAGGTTTTCCTTTACAGAAAGAATTTCAAAATCAAATCTTATTGAATAAAGGAAAAGTGGAAGAAAAATGTCAGCAGATTATAACAGACTACTCTGTTAAAGCGTCAGACTTGAATGCTCCGATTTCCACATTGTCAGGAGGAAATATCCAAAAATTATTGGTGGGCAGGGAGTTTACTCAAGGAAAGAAACTTTTGATTATAGAGGATCCTACAAGAGGAATAGATATGGGTGCGGTTTCTTTTATTTGGAAAAGGATTTTAGCCCTTGCCGCGTCAGGAGTGGGAATACTCTTAATCAGCCATGAACTTAATGAACTTAGAGAACTTTCGGACAGAATACTGGTTTTGTATAACGGAAGACTTTTGGAGCCGAAAAACAGCAAGGATTTAAAGGAAGAAGAATTGGGCTTATGGATGTTAGGGGGAAATAAAAATGAAAGAAAATAAGTTTCCTAAGCTGAGAAAGCTTGCCTTGCAATACGGTACAGCACTTTTATTGACACTGTTTTGTGGTGGATTATTGGTGGTTTTGCAAGGAGAACATCCGCTTTATGCTTTAAAAGAAATATTTTACGGAGCCTTTGCCAATCCAATTAATTTCGGAACTACTTTGCGTTGGGTGACCCCTTGCCTGCTGGTGGGAGCTGCCGGCGTCATTTCTTTTCGCTCCGGGGTAATGAATATGGGGATGGAAGGACAGATGTACCTTGGGGCACTGGTTTCTGCTGTTCTTGGATATACTTTGAAACTGCCTCCTGTTATACATGTTCTTCTGTGTTTTATAGGAGGTTCTATAGCCGGTGCCCTGTATGCCTTGATACCGGGAATCCTTCGGCTCTATTTTCATATTCATGAGTTGATTTCTACTTTGATGCTGAACTTTTTGGCAGCCCTATTTACAGAATTTGTCGTGATGTGGGTCATTCTTGGGGGGAAGCATGCGGAAAATGGCTCGCAGTCTATTGCTACGCCGGAAATTTCGAAAACTGCTGTACTGCCTCCTATTATCAAAGGAACTATGGCCAGTACCGGGATATTTATCGCTATTTTTATACTGTTGATGATATGGTTCTTCTACCGCTTTACCGTTAAGGGCTATGAATTTAATCAGATGGGAAGAAATCTAGCCTTTAGTAGACAGGGTGGGGTAAATGTAGAGAAAAACTATGTCCTGGTTTTATTATTTTCCGGAAGTATTGCGGGGCTTTGCGGTGCTATTGAAGTACTGGGATCCTATCATCGCTTCATCCCTTATTTCAGTAAAAATATGAGCTGGGATGGTATTATGATTACCAGAATTGCACTCAATAATCCTTTGGCGGTTTATCCCGTATCTTTTATTTGGGGAGCTTTGAAAGCAGGTGCGTTACACATGGAAAGAGTGACCAAACTTAATCGATTGGTAGTAAATCTCATTCAGATGTTTTTTGTACTTTTTGTGGCAGTGGATTATGAAAGCTTAGCCATGGCCTTAAAAGATAAGGTCTCTTTTCCCTTGAAGAGAGAAGCAAGAGAAAAGAGGGAAATAGGATGAAGGAAATCTTAAGTCTTTTGTTGGGGACGGTTACTCTGGGAGCCACCATCCGCATGGCGACGCCTGTCTTATTTACCGCAATTGGTGGTTGTTTTACACAAAAGGTAGGAACCTTCTGCATTGCGTTTGAATGTTTTATGCTTTCCGCAGCCTTTTTTGCTGCCTGGGGAAGCTTTCTGACAGCCAGCCCGCTTGTTGGAGCAGTTTTTGCTGTTTTGACAGGAGTTTTTCTTGCCCTGTTTTATGGCTTGTTTGTATTTCATTTTCATGCAAATGCTGTAATTGTGAGTATTGCCTTTAACTTCGGGGCATGGGCAGGGACGACATTATTATTAACAAAAATATTTGGTGTAAGAGGATATTTTTTCAGTCCGAAAATCAAGGGGTTTTCCGCAGTGTCTCTGCCTTTATTATCTAAAATGCCTTACATTCGAGAGATTATTAATAAGCAATCCATTTTGGTGTATCTGGCCTATATTCTGATTCCGTTAAGTTTTGTTCTTATGTATAAAACAGCTTTTGGGCTTCGTGTAAGAGGAATAGGAAAATCTGAAATTGCGGCAAAAACTGTGGGAATCAGTATTCTTCGATATCGTTGGCTAAGCCTTTTCCTTATGGGAGCCCTATCCGGCTTGGGCGGTGCCTATATTACCCTGTCCGGCTTAAATATTTTTTCGGAGAACATGACAGCGGGCAGAGGATTTTTAGCCTTTGCGGCTATTTTAGTAGGGGATGGAAATCCCCTGAAGGTGGCTCCAATTTGTCTATTATTTGCGTATATGGATGCCTTGAATTTAGAGCTGAGTTCGAGAGGTATGCCGGTGCAACTCTTGAAGATGCTACCTTATTTTATGGTTTTGCTGGTTTTGCTTTTTTCCAGATGGAAGGAATTTGACGGTAGAGCAAGATTGCAAGAAGAAATAGAATTGTAAAAGGCAGAACAATGCTCTGCAAAATCAGAGTGTAAGAAACAGAAGAAAGCACTGCGAAATCAGAGTGTAAATGAGCAGAACAATGCATTGAACTGGATTGTAAAGGAGGACTTATGGCAGAGTTTTTTATAGAAACCGCTTTATTGACCCATGGCTTAGTTTCCATGGGAGAGGAAGAAATCCTCTCTCTTTGGCCTTGGCAGGATAAAAAGCTGGTCTGGTTGGAGCATGGGAAGATTTGCCACGGGACAATGGAAGAGTACTTCCCCCTTCGTAGAAGATCCAAAGAAATCAAGAGAATTGATAGAGAGATTTTAGCGAAGGCAATAGAACAGAAGGAAAGCGGATGCTTGACAGCTTCCGGCACCATGGCTGTTGCGGAAATATTGGGGGTTCCTGTAGCTGTAACAGCCGGCATGGGTGGAATCAGCACTTATATTCAGGGGGAAACTCTTTGTGCGGATTTACCAGCTCTTATGGAAAGTAAAACCATCCTGATATCCACATCTCCCAAGGATGTGGTGGATATTCAAAGCTCTATAGAATGGCTCCTTAAGCATCAAGTGAAGATTCTTGGCGTGCGTCACGATTACTGCTCCGGATTTATGTTTAATGGAAAAGAGATTCCCCTTTCAGGAATGCTAAAGAAAGAGGAAGCGGTAGCCCCTCATACCTTGATTTTGCAAGATATTCGGGAAGAAGAACGGATTGAAGAGAAGAATATCTTACGGCAGGCCTTGGATGCAGGAATGAAAGCCCAGGAAAGGGGAGAGTATTTTCATCCCGCGGCCAATGCTGTGATAGATCAGATGTCCGGTGGAGTAGCCGGAAGATTGCAACTTAAGTCCTTAATTGAGAATGGGAAGCTGGCGGGGGAGATAAGAGTAAAGTAAAGCTTGGTTGTTTATTCATAAAGGAGAGAAATAAAAAAAAGCTTGAAAAATAGAAAATCAAGGTAGAGAAACGATAGTCTTATTGAGGCTAAGATAAAAAACTTCTTTGTAGGGAATACAGAGGAGTTTTTTCTGTTTGGTTAAATTGCTTAAAAGGAATCTCTATAAATATAGAATTGCATCATAAAACAGAATAAAAAAAGCTTAATAGATTATGATATTATGAATAAATCAAAGCTACTGATAAGACGGATTTTATTAAATTGTTGCAGTTATGACTTTGGAGAGTTGAGGGAGCATGAAAGAAATTTATATTTCTGATTTGGATAATACCTTATTGGATAGACATGCTGTTTTACCGGAATATTCTAAAACTCTTCTCAATGTGCTGATGAAGGAAGGCTTGTGTTTTACCGTGGCATCTGCAAGAAGCCCATTTTCTGCTTTACCTATATTGAAGGGTTTAGAGATACAATATCCTTTAATTTTGCTGAATGGCAGTTTGCTATATCATCCCGGAAAAGAAGTTATTTTAGAAACTACACATCTTCCGGAAAATTCTGTTGCAAGACTTATAGAAGCATCGGAAAAATATTCTCCGCATACATTAATGGTGGCTGAAGAAAATGACCGGATAGTGATGCAATATTTTCGGGAGGATGAAGAGTATTGGGAATCCTTAGTAGATTATACCTATTTTGAGGAGAAGAAAGGCTTTTCTACGAAAATACTTTTTTCTGAAGAGGATTATAACAAAGCATCTATCTTGTATGCTTTGTTTTCTTTTGATGAGCCTGCACCGTTTGAAGAATGTAGTACGTTTCTCCGAAACGATAAAAATATAACCGTGGATGCATATAAGGATAGATATTTAGAGAATCGATGGTATATCGAAATATTCAGTTATGCAGTATCGAAGCAATATGGCATTCAGCGTTTGCAGAAGCTTTGTTCTTTTGACAGATGGATTGCTTTTGGGGATGGGAGAAATGACCTTTCTATGTTTCGCCAATGTGATGAAGGAATTGCAGTATCCAATGCCTGTGATGATTTGAAAAACGAGGCTTCGGAAATCATAGGAAGTAATTTGGAAAATGCAGTAGTAAATTATATCCTGAAACGTTTTAAAAGGGATAATAAAGCAGAAGAGATTAATACAAAGTGGGATAAAGAAATATAGAGCGAAACAGAATCGAATAACGTTAGATACATTGTAACACAGTACAAAGAAGGGAGTTAATGCCATGAAAAATAGGGAAGGTATAAAAAAATACTTGGCCTATTTTTTTGTGATGCCCTCAATCTTTTTACTCTTTGTATTTACTCTGTATCCTATCATGAATCTTATTTACTTGAGTTTTTTTGATTATAACTTAATCGGAAAGAAGAAGTTTGTTGGATGGAAGAATTATTCCGCTTTATTGTTTACAAAGACAGATTTTTTGCAGGCGATGAGAAATACCATGGTCTTTTCTTTAACAGTTTTGCTTCTGTCCATTTTCTTGGCGGTTTTATTGGCTATGTGGTTGCGTAAAGACAGTTTTCTGAACCGACTAGTTCAAAAAAGTATTTTTTTTCCTTACTTAATTTCAACGGTGTCCTGCGCCTATATCTGGTCATGGATGTTTGATGTGGATCGGGGGCTTTTAAATTATCTTTTGAGCTTATGTCATTTAGCGAAAAGTAAGTGGTTAAATAGTTCTGAAATGGTTATTTTTTGTGTGGCGGTAGTGGGGGTATGGAAAAGTCTTGGATATTACTTGTTGATTGTACTTTATGCCATTAAAGCAATACCCAAAAACATTTTAGAGGCAGCCTCCTTGGAGACCAACAACTCCTTTTTGCTTTTTTGGAAAATTGTGTTTCCTATGATTTCTCCACAGTTATTTTTTCTGGTCATTACGATTACGGCAAATGCATATAAAACCTTTGATCTAGTCAAGGTAATGACTAACGGAGGTCCGGGAAATGCCTCAGATGTGTTGGTGACATACATTTACAGGCAAGCTTTTGAAATGAATGCAAAGATAGGATTGGCATCAGCTGCTGCCACAATTCTTTTAGGTATTACTATTTTCCTTACCCTTTGCTATTCACGTTTCCTGTCTAAACAAGTTTTCTATCAATAAAGAGTATGGAAAAGGATGGACTTTAGTCAATGAGAATCTTACTAAGAAAAAAAATAAAGAATCTATTCTCAACTTTGTTTAAAGTTTTTATGTTTGGATTCTTTTCTTTTCCGTTGTATTGGATGTGCAGCACTGCCTTTAAGAACTATAGGGAATCAATTTTATTTCCACCTTCTTTATTTCCGGAGAAACCGCAGGCTACAGCCTTTATGGAAGTATTTCAAAAAATAGATTTTATGCATTTTGGAAAAAATTCTGTTTTTGTTTCTCTTTCTGTCGTTCTTTTACAGCTTATTGTGAGTGTTCCTGCGGCTTACGGCTTTGCACGATATTCTTTTAAAGGGAAAAAGCTTTTCTGGGGTATTGTGATGTTATCCCTGATGATTCCCTTACAAATCACTTTTATTCCGGTATATATTCTATTTGCAAAGATGAAAATCTTAGGAACGCTATTGCCTCAGATACTACCTTTTATCGCAAATGGCTATGGAATATTTCTGATTCGACAGTCTTTTTTGCAACTTCCTAAAGAACTGATGGAGTCGGCGTATTTAGATGGGGCAGGGGAAAAGGACCTGTTATTGTATATAGCACTCCCTCATGCACGTTCAAGTATTTTGTCCGCAATTTTAATCAGTTTTATCAGTACCTGGAATTCCTATTTTTGGCCATTTGTGATGACAAGTAAAGAAAGCCTTATGCCATTAACACTTGCTATGCAACGTTTGCAGGAGGCAAATCAGGGAATAGAATGGCCGTCACTTATGGCTGCTAACAGTATTTTGACTGTGCCTGTATGGATACTGTTTTTGTTACTTAGTAAACAAATCCTTTTATCCTTTGGATATCAGGAAGAAAAATAAAGGAGAAAAAATTATGAGAAAAGACATTTTCAAAATCACCACTATGGCCGGGCTGTTTCTGATGCTTTCTGCTTGTTCTACAGGGGGGCAAAAGGAGAGTGTAGTGAGCACTGAAGCGAAGCAAGACGCTGAGACGACTCTTGTGGCAGAGAGTAAGGATGCTAAAGAACAGTCTATAAAAATTACTTTCTGGCATGACCGAACCTCTGATACAGACAGTCAGTTTTTGAAGAAGCAGGTAGAAGAGTTCAACCAAAGCAATGGGAAGGGAATTCTTGTAGAGGAGGTAGCTAAGGGGTATTTGGATGATGTGCAAGCTGCTGTTACTACGGCTATTGCTGCGGGAGAGGCTCCGGTTTTAGCAGACCTTTCTTGTAATGGAATTCCAATATTTGCCTCTGAGGGTGTTCTTGCAGATATGAAACCCTATATTGAGAGGGACAAATTTGATATGAATAATGTGGTGAAGGAATTACAGGATTATGTTTACTATGATGGTCAAATTGTTTCCATGCCCTATACTAGAGGAACAGCAATTCTTTATTATAACCAAAATCTCTTCAAAGAAGCCGGATTGGACCATGCACCCGCTTCATTAGAAGAACTGAATCAGTATGCACAGGAGATTTATAAGAAATCTAACGGAGAGGTTCAGGGGATCGGCTACACCATTGAGCCGACATACTACCAGCACTACCTATTGCACTCTCTTAACGGTGTTGGATTTATCGACAAGGACGGAAAAAGTGCAAGCTGTTTAGAGGATGGTTCCATGGAGAAGCTCCTAAAAGATTGGTATAGCTGGACAGAGGAGGGCTGGTGTGCGATTCCCGCATTAGAGAAGGCCAGCTCTGTAATGCAAGAGGCATTTTATAACCAAAAACTGGCAGCTTTCGTTTCCAGTTCCAATAGAGCGACATCTATTAGTAAGAAGTCGGAAGAAGCGGGATTCCCCTTAGGAATGGGAGCATCTGTAGCTTATGGCGGATATGCTGCACCTTTAGGCGGAGGTTCCGTGGGCATTATTGCAAAGGGACACAGTGAAGAGGAAATTGCAGCAGCTTGGGAATTCGTAAAGTTCTTAATGGAAGACAAGCAGGTTGTTGCAAATCATATCGAAACCGGTGTGCTACCGGTAACATACACCGCAGTGGAAACAGAAGAAATGAAAGAGTTCTGGGCTAAGGAAGAAAATGCAGGCTATAAGTTGTCCTATGAGCAGGTAAAGAATGCTTCTGCACCGTCTATGTCTATTCACACTTCTGAATGGACAAGTGCGGTTAAATCTGCATGGTCAGAATTGATTCAAGCCAGAGATATTTCCGTAGAAGAGTGCATTAATAAGTTAAAGGATGAAGCAAAGGAAATTTTTGCTACGAGCTAAGTTGGTTGGGTATTTACGTAAATGGAATAAAATGATAAAGGGTGCCATGGGTTAGACTGTGGCACCTTTTTGAGATACAATGCAGTTTGCTTTGCAGCGAAAGAAGCAAAAGAACGGGGAAAGTTAGTGATTTTAGATCCTGCTCCTGCGCAAGCAGGACTTCCTAAAGAGCTATTTTCCTATGTGGATATTTTGAAACCTAATGAAACAGAATTGGCTATTTTAACAGGAATGGATGTTTCTGCCAGAGTGGAAGATATGGTGCAAGAGCTTAGAAAACTGTATAAAGGAATTCTTGTCGTGAGCATGGGAGAAAAGGGCGTTTTGATTGATAATGGAGAGCATTCTTTCAGACTTCCTGCCATAAAGACAACAGTTATAGATACCACTGCAGCGGGGGATAGCTTTGTAGCCGGAATGGCACTAAAACTTGTGGAGAATCAATCCTTGGAGGATGCGATAGAGTATGCACAAAAGCTTGCCTCCATTGTGGTTTCCAGAAGCGGAGCACAAAGTTCTATTCCTACAGCTGATGAAGTGGAGGAGCTTGGATAGCCTAGGGGAAATGGGAAGCTCAAGGGAGATAAGGGAAGAAGTGTTTAAACGATAATTTTTTCAAAAAGAAGATTTTTGTCAGTTATATCGAACAAAAATCTTCTTTTCTATGTATGTCCGCCAAGTTTGTTCGCCGATTCGAAAATGGAAGCTTAAAAATCACTTATTTCCTTTTCTTCATTATAGCGATAAAATTCCTGTTTTCTGGCCTCATAAACTTCTAGAGTTCGTTTTCCAAGCCATTTCATGGCATTGAGAAAAGATTGGAGCCGAGTCTCATTATTTTCTAAAAATTCAGGAAGTTCATCATCTGCAGAATCAAAGAAAATGGGCGCATCCTTTGTGTTACCGGTGAAAAAAGCTAAGAGATGGAGTGGGGGAATCTACGTTGTTCTATAGACAGTCATTCTTTTATGTCTTTCATCTTTTATGAAATCATTTTTTATGCATTTATTTCTTTATAAAAGTGTTTTTGTAAAACTAATCTTTAATGACAATAATCTTCTATATAGTTATTCCTTAACGGATTCCTTTAATAAGGCGAGGATTTCCGCCTCTGTAGAGAGGGACATTACCTTTTCTGCCAGCTCATCAGCCTCTTTTTTACTCCACTTGGAAATAATGCATCTTGCAGTCAGTACCAGCACAGGATTTACACTAAACTCGCTAAGTCCAAAGGAAATTAAGAGAGGAATAAACAGCGGGTCAGCAGCAGCCTCGCCACACATTCCTACAGGAATTCCCGCAGCTTTTCCGCAGTCAATAATATGCTTTATAGAGCGAAGTACGGAAGGTTGGAAGGTAGAATACAGGTAAGCCACATCCGCATTTCCCCTGTCAACGCTCATGGTATACTGAGTAAGGTCATTTGTTCCAATGGAGAAGAAATCGGATTCTTTAGCCAAGAGGTCGGCAATAAGGGAGGCTGAGGGAGTTTCAATCATACAGCCCACTTCAATGTTTTTGTCATAAGCAGTCCCCTCTTGATCCAGATCTTTCTTGATTTCTGTAAGCAAGTCCTTAACGGCACGGATTTCCTCTACGCAGGTCACCAAAGGCACCATGATTTTCACCTTACCGAAGGCGCTGGATCTCAAAATAGCACGAAGCTGGATACGGTAAGATTCCTTGTTACCCAGGCAGTAACGAACCGCTCTATAGCCCAGGAAAGGATTTTCTTCCTTCTTCATATTGAGGTAAGGAATATCTTTATCTCCGCCAATATCCAGGGTTCTGATGATAAGCACTTTTCCACCAAGGGTTTCTGCGGCTTCTTTATAAGCAAGAAATTGTTCTTCCTCAGTAGGCATGTGCTTGTTATCCATAAAGAGGAATTCGGAACGGAAGAGTCCTACCCCTTCTCCATCACATTCCATAGCCTTTTTAGCGTCCTGAGGGGTGCCGATATTGCAGAAAAGTTCCGGGCTAATGCCATCTGCTGTTTTGGTTTCTTTTCCAAAGAATTTTTTCAGCTCCGCCTGTTTCCGGATATGTTCTTCCCTTTTAATGATGTAGCCGGAAAGTATATCTCCCTCCGGGTTAATGTAGACATTTCCTTCTGTTCCATCCACGATGGCAGTATCCTTATTTTTCACAAGAGTAGTAATATTGGGGACGGAGAGTACTGCCGGAATCTCTAAAGCTCTGGCCAAGATAGCAGAGTGGGAGGTCTTTCCGCCTATTTCTGTTAGGATTCCTGCCATATTTTCTTTTTTAATCTGTGAAGTCATGGAAGGAGTCAGGTCTCTTGCTACCAGAATGGTTCCTGCCGGTACAGAGCCGATATCCACATCTTCAATGCCCAAAAGAATCTTTAAAAGACTTAACTTAATATCACTGATATCCGCAGCCCTTTGCTGCATAAATTCGTCGTCCATCTTGGAAAACATGCCGATAAACATATCACATACCGCTTCAACGGCAGCTTCCGCACATTGTCCTACGGCAATCATCTTGCTCATTTCCCCTGCCATGGTAGGGTCACTAATCATAACCATATGACTTTCCAAAATTTCAGCTTCCTTAGGACCGATTCGATTTCGGATGTCCTCGGCCATTCTGCTTGTTTCTTCTTTGAA
>NZ_DBHIGR010000038.1:0-1058 GCF_057249185.1 Oribacterium sp. | reverse complement strand
TCTATCGCCTTATCAAAGCGTTTTTGTTCCTTTTCCGTATCCTCGATTTTGACAGCTTCGTATGTTAAATCGTATTCTTCAATTACGCAGATGCTGCCGATTCCTATTCCGTGTGAAGCGGGAATTCCGTTTAACATTTTCTATTCTCCTTCTGACAAAGAAGGAAGTTCTGCTTTTTGACAGAACTCCCTTAAGAATGGCTTTTCACAATCTATGGCGGAGTGCCCATGGCACGTGGCAGAGTATCGAAAAGTCCTTTCTTTCTATTTACATTAATCCCCTAAACCGCTTTCAATAAGCTCCAGGGCTTTCTTCATTGCTTCTTCTTCATCGGAACCGTCACACTGAATTTCGATTTCAGAGCCACGCTTCATACAAGCACTCATTAAGAGCATAACACTCTTGGCGTTGTAGGACTTTCCGTTAAAAAGAATCGTCACATCACAGGCAAATGGGGTCATAGCCTGACTAAACACACTTGCGGGACGCATGTGCAGTCCCTGTTCATTGGTTAATGTGATTTTCTTTGATACCATAAATTATCTCCTTTTTGCGCTTACACAATTACAATTTCCAGGCCTTTTTCTCTTAATTTGTTTACAATTTCCATATCAGCCTGACTATCGGTGATGAGTGTAACTTTTCTGTCATAGATACAACTTCCGTAGCGACTACCAGGGGTATCATCTCTTTGTAGCTTGCTATGGTCAGCCAGGATATAAAGATCTTCTTTGGTCCTGCTGATCATGGCTTCGTTAATGCCGATTTCATTGGCGATGTTATATAAAAATGCACCGTCATCATAGACTGCCCAACAGCCGATAAAGGTTTTGTTTGCAGTCACATCCAAGATGTTCCTCATGGTGAAGTCTCCTACGAGAATATGATTTCTTAATTCTCCCCCGGTCATGTGGATGGAGACATTTTCCGGGAATTTCCTTCCCATAGCCAGGCCGTTGTTGGTATAGACCGTGACATTTTTATCTCCTACATAGTCTAACATCTTCAGCGCAGTTTTACTGCCGTTAATAAAGACTCGATCCCCGTCCTTTACAAGC
>NZ_DBHIGR010000037.1:0-14798 GCF_057249185.1 Oribacterium sp. | reverse complement strand
AAGAAGGAAAGAGTAGGACGTTTGCTGCAGATGCACGCAAACAAGAGAAACGAGTTGGATGAGGTATTCTCCGGAGATATCGCTGCGGCAGTAGGATTTAAGCTTACTTCCACAGGAGATACCATTTGTGATGAGCAGCACCCCATCATCCTCGAGTCCATGGAATTCCCGGAGCCTGTTATCTCTGTAGCTATCGAGCCTAAGACTAAGGCTTCTCAGGGTAAGATGGGTGAGGCTTTGGCAAAGCTTGCTGAAGAAGATCCTACCTTCCGTGTTAGAACCAACGAGGAAACAGGACAGACCATCATCTCCGGAATGGGAGAGTTGCACCTTGAGATTATCGTAGACCGTCTGCTTCGTGAGTTTAAGGTAGAGGCAAACGTTGGTGCTCCCGAAGTTGCTTACAAAGAGACTTTCACAAAGCCTGTTGATGTGGAAGGAAAGTACATTCACCAGTCCGGTGGTTCCGGTATGTACGGACACTGTAAGGTTAAGTTCGAGCCTATGGATCCGAATGGAGAAGAGCTCTTCAAGTTCCAGTCTACCGTTGTGGGTGGATCTATTCCTAAAGAATACATCCCTGCAATCGAGAAGGGTATTCGTGAAGCTGCCAACTCCGGAGTACTTGCAGGATTCCCTGTATTGGGTGTTAATGCCAACGTTTACGACGGATCTTACCACGAGGTCGACTCTAACGAGCGTGCCTTCGAGTTTGCCGGATCTATTGCCTTCAAGAACGCTATGCAGAAGGCTGATCCAATCCTTTTAGAGCCTATCATGAAGGTGGAGATTACTACACCGGAAGAGTATATGGGTAACGTAATCGGAGACGTAAACTCTCGTCGTGGTAGAATCGAAAGCATGGAAGACATCCCTTCCGGAAAGCAGGTTAATGCCTTCGTTCCATTGTCAGAGATGTTCGGATATGCAACAGACCTTCGTTCTAAGACGCAGGGTAGAGCAAACTACTCCATGTTCTTCGAGAAGTATGAGAAGTGTCCTAAGAACGTTCAGGAAAAGGTTCTTTCCAACGTAAAGAAATAATAGAATTACGTAGGAAAAAGAATGTATTTATTCCATAGAAAAACTTAACTATGGGATAGAAAAAAGAAGATTTAACAGGCCTTTTCTGTGGCCCTTCAGACTACAGAAAAAGGCTTGCTTTCAAGGAAAACTAATGATAAAATCATGGTCACTGGGTTCTTTTTCGGACGAACTTGGGATGTACTGCAATTCGCATGCTATGCATGCGTTGGTGCTTGGCATGATTTTCGTTGTATTACATTTATTAGGAGGGTATTGAAATGGCAAAGGCGCATTTTGAGCGAACCAAACCACACTGTAACATCGGAACTATCGGACACGTAGACCACGGTAAGACAACTCTTACAGCTGCTATTACCAAGGTTTTAGCAGACCGTGTAGCTGGTAACACAGCAACAGACTTCGCTAACATCGATAAGGCTCCGGAAGAGAGAGAAAGAGGAATCACCATCAACACCTCTCACGTTGAGTACGAGACAGAGAAGAGACACTATGCTCACGTTGACTGCCCGGGACACGCCGACTATGTTAAGAACATGATCACCGGTGCTGCTCAGATGGATGGAGCTATCCTCGTAGTAGCTGCTACCGACGGTGTTATGGCGCAGACAAGAGAGCACATCCTTCTTGCACGTCAGGTAGGTGTTCCTGCTATCGTTGTATTCCTGAACAAGTGTGACATGGTTGACGATCCAGAGCTTCTTGAGCTTGTAGAGATGGAAGTTAGAGAGCTTCT
Organism: Oribacterium sp.; assembly: GCF_057249185.1. Classification (NCBI taxonomy): domain Bacteria; kingdom Bacillati; phylum Bacillota; class Clostridia; order Lachnospirales; family Lachnospiraceae; genus Oribacterium; species Oribacterium sp. Next base: position 13,018 of record NZ_DBHIGR010000037.1, on the reverse strand, counting down.
TTCCGAGTATGAGTTCCCTGGAGATGACATCCCTGTAATCAAGGGCTCCGCATTAAAGGCTCTTGAAGATCCGAAGTCCGAGTGGGGCGATAAGATCATGGAACTTATGGATGCTGTAGACAGCTATATCCCAGAGCCAGCTCGTGAGACTGATAAGCCTTTCCTTATGCCTGTTGAGGATATCTTCACCATCACAGGACGTGGAACTGTTGCTACCGGTAGAGTAGAGCGTGGAGTTCTTCATGTATCTGATGAAGTTGAAATCGTTGGAATCAACGAGGAGACTCAGAAGTCCGTTATCACCGGTATCGAGATGTTCCGTAAGCAGCTTGATGAGGCTATGGCAGGAGATAACGTTGGTCTTCTTCTCCGTGGTATCAACCGTGACCAGATCGAAAGAGGACAGGTTATCTGTAAGCCGGGTTCTGTAAAGTGCCACAAGAAGTTTACCGCTCAGGTTTACGTATTAACAAAGGATGAAGGTGGACGTCATACTCCTTTCTTCACCAACTATCGTCCTCAGTTCTATTTCAGAACCACTGACGTAACCGGTGTCTGCATGCTGCCAGACGGCGTAGAGATGGTTATGCCCGGTGATAACACTGAGATGGAAGTAGATCTTATTCACCCAATCGCTATGGAAGAGGGACTTCGTTTCGCTATCCGTGAGGGTGGAAGAACTGTAGGATCCGGAAGAGTTGTTAAGATTCTTGAGTAATTAGAAAGAATCCCTAAACGAATCTTTAAGAAAAGCGTGTTTCGCAAGGAACACGCTTTTTTGCTGTATTTTTTACCTAAAGTGCGTTATGATAGAAAAGTTAAACTGAACAAAGATAGGACAAAAAATATGGGAAAAAATCTTGATAATTTAGATGATGTAAAGAAAATGTTGTCGAAAAAAAGTCGAGAAAAGATTATTTTAAAGAAAAGAAATCAACGACAAAGAAAACTTCATAAGATTCAGAAAAAGAGAAGGGATTTTCATGAGCAATCCTTTTTTCTGATACCGATTATTGTGTTGGTCTTGATTGTGCTGATTAAAATATTGGAAGCTTTAGGCTTCGGTGCATCACCCTATCAGGAGAAACCGAAACTGAAGGCCAGCGCTTCCAACATTGTCAGTTCTTCAGATGTGGAAGAGGATAAAGATCAGACTTTAGCAGAATACAATGATGATGTGCTGGTGAAATTTTTCCAGGAGTATTTTCAAGCGAAGCTTGCTGCGGATGTGGACACTCTCTATCGTCTTAGCGGTGTGGAAAATCAAAGCAAGGAGCAAAGAGAAAGGTTGCAAAAGCAGCTGAAAACCCAAGCCGGATACATTGAAGCCTATGACAATATAAAAACCTACGCGGTGCCCGGTATAGGGAAAAATGAAAAGCTTATTTTCCTGCAGTACCAGGTACATTTTCGTAGGGCAAAAACGCCGGCACCGGCTTTGATGTACTGCTATATGCGGGTAAACGATCAGAATTCCTTTGAATTGGTAGAAAATAAAACTCCGGAGCAAACAAAGTTTATCCACGCCTATATCGCCACTCATACCAATGTGCAGGACTTAATCAATGCGGTGGATTCTCAGCTTTTAGAGGCTCTGTCTTCAGATTCTCGACTGGCTGTTCTTTATGATGCCTTCCAGACCGGAAGAATCTATACCCAGGATCAGGCCTCCATTGATTCTGAGGTATCTCTTTTAGAGGTAAATGATGATGGGCCGGCTGCGGTTACAGAATCCGATGGCAGTGTTTCTCCGGCTCCCGGCGGGGAAGCCAATTCTTCAGCTTCCGAAAACTCGACATCGGCAGAAAATGCCGGCGGAGACACTTTAGCGGATGTCGGTACGGAAACAACAGCTACGACAGCCTCAGAAGGAGCTACAGAAAGTACGACTGCCGGTAACGGATAGATGACCTGGCAGATATAGTCTTTATCCAAAGAAATAGTACAGCTAAAGTATTATCATCCGGTAACGGATAGAAGATAGAGTTACAGAAGGGAATTCCATGAATACCAAGGATTTTTATTATGATTTACCGGAGGAATTGATTGCGCAGGATCCCCTGCTGAATCGCTCCTCCTCTCGACTCATGCTTTTAGATAAGGAAACAGGAGAAATCGAACATAAGCATTTTTATGATATCATGAATTATTTGCATCCGGGAGATTGTCTGGTCTTAAATGAAACCAAGGTGATTCCTGCCAGATTATACGGGTTGAAGGAAGATACCGGGGCGCAGGTGGAGGTGCTTTTGTTGCATCGGAAAGATAAGGAGCACTGGGAGTGTCTGGTAAAGCCCGGAAAGAAACTAAAGCCCGGCGCAAGAATTTCCTTTGGGGATGGAAGACTGAAGGCGGAAATAGTAGATATTTTAGAAGAGGGCAATCGGCTGATTCGCTTTGAATTCAGCGGGATTTTTGAAGAGGTATTGGACCAACTGGGAGAGATGCCTCTTCCCCCTTATATTACCCATAAATTAGAGGACAGAACCCGTTACAATACTGTCTATGCCAAGGAGGAGGGCTCTGCGGCGGCTCCTACGGCGGGACTGCATTGGACCAAAGAATTACTGGAGCAGTGTGAGGCCAAGGGAGTTGAGATTCTTCGCATCACCCTTCATGTAGGCCTTGGTACCTTCCGTCCGGTGAAAATGGAGGAAGTGGAGAAGCATCACATGCATTCCGAGTATTATTCCGTTTCCCAAGAGGTTGCGGAGAAGATAGAAGCCTGCAAGAAAAGAGGAGGAAGGGTGATTTGCACCGGAACCACCTCTTGTAGAGCCCTGGAGTCTGCCGCAAGAGAAAGCGGAAAAATAGAAGCCAAGTCCGGCTGGACAGACATTTTCATTTATCCGGGATTTGAATTTAAGGTGATGGATGCCTTGATTACCAACTTCCATTTGCCGGAATCCACCCTTCTTATGCTGGTGTCCGCATTGTCCAGCAGGGAGAAGATTTTGCATGCCTACGAAGAGGCGGTAAAGGAAAAGTATCGTTTTTTCAGTTTTGGAGATGCCATGTTTATTCATTAGGAATAAGGGGGAAGAATGCGTATCAATAAGTGGCTCAGTGCCATGGGAATTTGTTCCAGAAGAGAGGCGGACCGTTATATTTCCGAAGGCAAGCTTTTGGTAAACGGAGAGAAGGCAAGCCTTGGCATGGAAATCATGGGAAAAGAGGAGATTCTTTTAGACGGGAAGCTTATTTCCGGCAAGGGGCATAAGAAGGAAAAGCCCAAGCCGGTACTCTTGAAATACTATAAGCCAAGAGGCATTATCTGTACCACAGGAGAGAAAGACAGAGGGAAAAATGTCATTGAGGCCATCGGTTATAAGGAAAGAATCTATCCGATCGGTCGCCTGGATAAGGACTCTGAAGGCTTGTTGCTTTTGACCAATCAGGGAGATCTGGTTAATCAAATCAATAAAGCCAGCGGCTATAAGGAAAAAGAATATATTGTTTCTGTGGATAAGCCGATTACTAAGGAATTTTTACAGGAAATGTCCTCCGGGGTTTACCTTCCGGAACTGGAAAGAAGCACCAGACGGGCAGTGCTTTGGCAAGATCCGAAGCTACCCAAGGAGATTCAGCGGAAGCAGTTCCACATTGTCTTAACGGAAGGCTTAAATCGCCAGATTCGAAGAATGTGCGAAGCCCTTGGCTATGAGGTGACTCGCTTAAAGCGTATTCGGGTGATGAATATAGAGCTGGGAAAAATGAGACCCGGAGAATATTTCGAAATCAAGAGAGAAGATTTAGAGTTTTTTGAGGGAAGCCTGCAACGCAAAGGATGATGGTTCGGAGAGTGAAGAGCAATAGGCTGAGAAGTGAAGAGGACGGTATGGGGAGTCAAGAGAATAGCAAGATAGAAGAAGATAGCAAAATAGAAGAAAATAGCGGATTGCAAGAAGCCGATAAGCAGGATAGTATTGCCCGAATGAAGGAGTTGATTTCCTTTTTGAATGAGGCGGCTAAGGCCTATTATCAGGAGGGAAGAGAGATTGTCTCCAACTTAGAGTACGACAAGGCCTATGATATTTTGCTGAGTCTGGAAAAGGAGAGCGGCGTGGTACTTTCCGGAAGTCCCAGCCAAAATGTAGGCTATGCGGTGGCTACCGCTCTCCCCAAGGAAACCCATGAAACGCCTATGCTTTCTTTGGATAAAACCAAGTCAGTAGAGGATTTGCAAAGCTTTTTACAGGGGCAGGAGGGAATTCTTTCCTGGAAATTGGACGGATTAACCATCGTTTTGCATTATCAAGAGGGAAAGCTTGTAAAGGCGGTAACCAGAGGAAACGGTATCGTAGGAGAGCTTGTTACGGAAAACGCCAAGACCTTCCAAAATTTGCCATTACAGATTCCTTTTAAGGGACGTCTTGTGGTGCGAGGAGAGGCCTTTATTTCCTATTCCGATTTTGAAAGAATTAATGAAGAGCTTCCGGAGGAGGGAGCCAAATACAAAAACCCCAGAAATCTTTGCTCCGGTTCCGTTCGTCAGCTGGATCCGAAGGTGACGAAGGAAAGAAGGGTGCAGATTTCTTTGTTTAGCCTAGTGCTTGCGGAGGAAGCGGGAAAAGCTCCGGATTTTCATAACCAACATGAGGAAGAGTTCCGCTTTCTGGAAAAGCAGGGATTTTCCGTGGTACATAGAAAAATGGTTAACGCTGAAAGTATCCAAGAAGCGGTGGCGGAATTTTCCAAGCTGATGCCGAAAAATGACTTCCCCTCCGATGGGTTGGTGCTTTTATATAACGATATCGCCTATGGAGAAAGTTTGGGAAGAACCGCCAAATTCCCCCGGAATGCCATTGCCTTTAAATGGCAGGACGAGGAGGAAAGCACAAAGCTTCTTTCTGTGGAATGGTCTCCCAGTAGAACGGGCTTAATTAACCCTGTGGCTATCTTTACGCCGGTGGAGCTGGAGGGCACCCTGGTCAGCAGAGCCAGCCTTCACAATATCACTTATTGCGAGGACTTGGCCCTTGGTATCGGAGATGAAATCACGGTTTATAAGGCAAATATGATTATCCCCCAGATTGGGGAAAACAAAACAAAGTCCGGGAATTTGGAGATTCCCAAGCACTGTCCTGCCTGTCAGGGAGAAACCAAGATTGTTAAGGATCGGGAAACCAAGATGCTCTACTGCACAAATCCCCATTGCCCGGCAAAGCGGATTAAGCAGTTTGCTCTTTTTACCAGTCGAGATGCTTTGAATATTGAGGGGCTTTCCGAGATGACCTTGGAAAAATGGCTGGGTAGAGGCTTTATTCAAGAATTCCCGGATCTTTTCTCCTTGGAAAAGCATAGGGAAGAAATCATCGGCATGGAGGGCTTTGGCCTAAAGTCCTTTGAGAAAATACAGGAAAATGTTGAGAAGGCTAAAATCTCCAATCTGGGCAGGCTTCTTTATGGCCTGGGGATAGAGGGAATCGGCGTCAGTAACGGCAGAATGTTGGCAGAGGCCTTTTCCCAGGATCCCTACAAGCTGATGGATGCCACGAAAGAAGAAATTCTTCAGGTGAAGGGCATTGGGCAGGTTTTGGCGGATAGTATTGTAGAGTATTTTCAAGAGAAAGAAAATCAAAGGATTATTTTAGAGCTTCTTTCTATTTTACATTTGGAAAAGGAAGAGAAGGAAGAGAAGAGCGGAATCAGCGGAAAGCATTTCGTGATTACCGGCTCGGTTCATCATTTTCCCAATCGAAAGGCTTTGGAGGAGGAAATCCGAAAAGCCGGCGGACAGTGCAGTTCTTCCGTGTCTCAAAACACGGACTACTTAATCAACAATGACAGCACATCCGGAAGCAGTAAGAACAAGAAGGCTAAGGAACTGGGGATTCCGATTCTAACAGAGGAAGAGTTCTTAAAGCTTTTGGAGGCTTAGGTTTTGCCGTTCAAGAAAGGCAAGAGATAGTGAAGAAATTGCAGGGATAGTGAAGGGATTGCGGGGATAGCGATGAGCTTCTGAGCTGCTATATTTGAGACTTAAAGTGCCGGAAGATAGGGCGCGTATCATAAAAGGGAAGGACAGAGAATGGAAAACTATGATTTATATTTTCCCCACCTGGGAATCGGCATTGAAAAATTACAGAACAGTATCTCAGTTTTTGGTTTTTCTATAGCTTTCTATGGCATCATTATCGGAATCGGAATGCTTCTGGGGATGTCGGTGGCATCAAGGGATTATGCCAAGCATGGCCACAAGGTGGAGGATATTCAGGACTTTGCCTTGATTGTAATTGTTCTGGGAGTCATCGGCGCCAGGCTCTACTATGTGATTTTCGAGTGGGAATATTATTCCAAGCATTTGCTGGAGATACCCAATATTCGTCAGGGAGGATTGGCGATTTATGGCGGCGTACTGGCGGCTATTGCCACCTGTATAGGCTTTTGCAAGAAAAGAAAGCTGAACTTTCTGCCGATGGCGGATTCCGGTGCTATCGGATTGATTTTGGGGCAGGCCATCGGCCGTTGGGGCAATTTCTTTAATGCGGAGGCCTTTGGGGGATATACAAATTCCTTACTGGCCATGCGGATTAAGGAAAGCATTGTGAATCCGGGGATGCTGAACAGTGATGTGCTCTCGAATTTGCAGTATATTTCCGGCGTATCCTATATTCAGGTGCATCCCACATTTTTCTATGAGAGTATGTGGAATCTCTGTGTTTTTCTTTTTCTTTATAACTACTCGAAAAGAAAGAACTATGACGGACAGATTTTCCTCTTTTACTTAATGCTATACGGCTTTGGACGCTTCTTTATTGAAGGGCTTCGGGCGGACTCCCTGATGTTCTTCGGAACCGGCATTGCGGTTAGTCAGATGCTTTCTTTGCTTTTGTTTGTGATCAGTATCATCGCCCAGGTCATCCTTTATGCTAAAAAGAAGGGGAGCCTGTAAATACTTGCTTTGGAGGACTTCATGAAACATATCATTATCGGAACCGCCGGACATATCGACCATGGTAAAACGTCTCTTATCCGTGCTTTAACCGGAAGAGAGACGGATCGCTTAAAGGAAGAACAGGATCGGGGAATTACCATTGAGCTGGGCTTTACCTGGTTTGACTTAAAGGACGGTACCCGCTGTGGTGTTATTGATGTACCGGGACATGAGAAATTTATTCAGCAGATGGTTTCCGGGGTTTGCGGTATGGATATGGTGCTCCTGGTGGTGGCGGCGGATGAGGGCATTATGCCCCAGACCAGAGAGCATTTGGATATTCTATCTCTCCTTGGTATTGAGAATTGCATTGTGGTGCTGACCAAATGCGATTTGGTGGATGAAGACTGGATTTCCATGGTGAAAGAGGATATTCGGGAGGAATTCCGGGGCACTATGCTGGAGAAGGCTAAGATTGTGGAGGTGTCCACGAAAACAGGTGCGGGAATCGATAGCTGCAAGGACGCTATTTTGGAAATGGTGAAAACTCTTCCGGAAAAAAGCCCCAGCGGTCTTCCAAGACTCCCCATTGACAGGATCTTCAGCCTGCAGGGCCTGGGAACCATTATTACCGGTACCTTGATTTCCGGAACTTTGACAAAGGGGGATGGGGTGGAGATTTATCCTAAGCGTCTTCCGGTGCGCATCCGAAATATCCAGGTTCATGAACAGGATGCGGAGCAGGCGGTGGCAGGACAGAGAGTGGCCTTGAACCTTACAGGATTAAAGAAGGGCGATATCAAGAAAGGTGCTGTACTGGCTCGGGAAAACAGCTTTGAAAATACCAAGCTTTTGGATGCCAAGGTGCGCATTCTCCCCTCCACACAAAGAACTATTAAAAACAGAGATAGACTGCATTTTCTGACCGGTACCGCAGAGCTGCTTTGTCGTATTATTCTTCTGGACAAAGAGGAGCTTGAGGCAGGGGAAGAGGGATACTGTCAGATTCTTTTAGAGCAGGAAATGGTTTTTGCCAAAGGGGATCCCTTCCTTCTTCGGTTTTACAGTCCTGTGGAAACCATTGGCGGAGGCACTGTTCTGGAGGCCAATGCCAAGAAGAAAAAACGTTTTCGGGAAGAGGAAATTGATGCCTTAAGACGAAAGGAAGAGGGCTCCTTGGAGGAGACTTTGGAGACTTATTTCCTGGAAGCAAAATTTGGTGCCGGCCTAAAGGAGGCGGGAAAAGACCTTTCTTTGGAAAATGAGGAATTGCTTCCCCTTGTGGAGGAGCTACGCGGTAACGGAAAGCTTTGTGAGCTTCCTTTGCAGCAGGGAACAGTTTATCTTCATGGAGACAATAAATTTTATTGGGAGAGTAAATGTAAGGAAGAGTTGGAAAAATTCCGAAAAGCCCATCCCTATCGTATCGGCATGGCAAAGGCGGAATTACGGGAAAAGTTATGGAAAAAGGGCAATGCCAAGGTCTTTGATGCCCTGCTTTCTCTCCTTCCCGAGCTGCAAACTAAGGGAGATCTGCTCTATCTTTCCTCCCAAGAGGATTTTAAAGACGCAAATTATCAAAGTATAGAAAAATCTATTTTAACGACTCTGGAAAATGCCGGCTATCAGCTCTTAAAATTGGAAGAGCTGGAAAGAGGAAAGGCCAAGGAAGAAGATTTTCAGGACATTTTGCAGAATACCGTAGTGGAAGGAAGAGTGGTGAAGGTAGGAGAGGATCCTGAGCTTTTGATTCTTTCACAGGATTTGGAGAAGGTTAAGGCTTGGGTATTGGAATATTTTCAAAAGGAAGAAGTCCTGGGTATTGCCACTCTTAAGGATGCATTTTCTACCAGTAGAAAATGTGCAAAAGCCATGATTCAGTATTTTGATCGGGAAAAAATCACGAAAAAGGTTTCCGGAGAATCGGAGCGTGTGGCGGGGCCCGCTGCAAAATAAGAAGGGAGCGCAAGGTGAAAAAACTACTGATTTACGGAGATTCTATCAGCTACGGCTATCTTCCCAATGAAAAGCATCAGGATCTGCGTTTACCCTTGGAAGAACGGTATTATTATAGCTTGGAACAGGCGTTTCCCGACTATTCCCTTCTGGTGGAAGCAAAGGTGGGGAGATGCATTCCGGAGCTTCCCTTTGAGTGGGAGGACTTGAAGAAAGCCTGCGAGGGTTTTGGACCTGAAGATAGAATGATTCTTTTTCTGGGAATCAACGATTACTTAAGCTTTGGAAGACCTGACGGAGAAAGAGTCATTAAAAGGCTGGCGGAATTTTTGGAGGACTGTCCTCGCTACGGAATTCCCTTCCCGAAGGAACATATCCTTTATATTGCGCCCCCCTCTCTGTCCTTTCCCGGAGATCGTTCTTATGAAGCCTTTTCTACCTTGGACGGAAAATGGGATGCTTCCCTAAAGGCCTTTTGCAAGGAAGAAGGAATACTATGCTTTAGTCCCTTTGATTTAGCCCTTCCCCGCTTTCCGGATCGGGTGCATCTACTTCCCGAAGGGCAGATTGTTCTGGGAGAAGTGCTTTTGAAATTTATTAGGGACGAGCACTTTATTATTTAGTTCTTGCCAAACTGCATGGGAGATAGTTGTTTAAAATTTTGGAAAGCTTTAAAAACTGTACAAAATAGCAGGAAAAATTCAGTAAATCAGACTATGTATATAGAAATTTACTATATAAAGTCGGAAAAAATTGCTATAGAGCATAATTCTGGATAAAATATTCACAATCAAACATTTTTCTTTAATGAAAAGGAGAAAAGCCATGAGTGTTTTACAGGATTTTATTGGAAAAGGGAATACGTTCCTTTGGAGCTTTCTGCTGATTTTCCTGCTGTGTGGAACCGGAATCTACTACACGATTCGACTGCGTTTTATTCAGCTAAGACGCCTTGGAGAAGGATTTAAGTTGGTTTTCGGACACTTTTCCCTAAAGGGCGAAAAGCATGAAAAAGGAGAGATGTCTCCCTTCCAGGCCATTGCAACAGCCATTGCGGCACAGGTAGGAACCGGTAATCTGGCAGGTGCTGCAACAGCAATTGTCAGCGGCGGCCCGGGTGCAATTTTTTGGATGTGGGTATCCGCTTTTTTCGGAATGGCAACCATCTATGGCGAGGCCGTATTGGCTCAGGTGTATAAGGAAGAGAAGGATGGCGATGTAACCGGAGGTCCTGTATATTACATTAAGGCTGCATTTTCCGGTGCATTGGGTAAGATTTTGGCCGGAATCTTTGCGGTATTTATCATCTTGGCTTTAGGTTTTATGGGAAATATGGTGCAGTCCAACTCTATCGGTGCAGCTTTCCAGGAAGCCTTCCACATTATGAATTTTGAAGTTCCTCCTATGGCCATCGGTATCTTTGTTGCAGCGATTGCAGCCTTCATCTTCCTTGGCGGAACCAAGAGACTGGCAGCCGTACTGGAGAAAATTGTTCCGATTATGGCAGGCGTATATATTCTGGGCGCGGTAGTCTTTATCCTTATGCATATCACCGCTTTGCCGGGAGCGCTGGCATCTATCTTTATCGGTGCTTTTAATCCTCAGGCAGTAACCGGTGCGGCACTTGGTATCACCATTCGCCAAGCTATTCGTTTCGGTGTTGCAAGAGGACTCTTCTCTAACGAAGCAGGAATGGGATCCACTCCTCATGCTCATGCCAGAGCAAAGGCGAAGTGCCCGGATGATCAGGGACTTTGCGCAATGGTTTCCGTATTTATTGATACCTTTGTTGTTTTGAATTTTACGGTATTCGTTATTTTAACCAGCGGTATCTATGGACAGTTGGATCCTGCAACCCAGAAGCCTCTGTATACCGGTATTGCTTTAACCCAGAGAGCCTTTGTAGCGGGCTTCGGTAATTTTGGACATTTCTTTGTAGCCATTTGTCTGTTCTTCTTTGCTTTCTCCACTGTTTTGGGATGGCATTTCTTCGGAGCGGTAAATGTACAGTACCTCTTCGGAAAGAAGGCGGTAACACTTTATTCCCTGATTGTTGTAGCTTGCATTATCATAGGAACTACATTAAGAGTGGACTTGGTTTGGGATATGGCGGACTTCTTTAACGGTCTGATGGTTATTCCGAATGTATTGGCTCTACTTGCTCTATTCCGTGTAGTGAAAGAGCATGTGAAAAAATAAAAGAAATATAGGATGAATAATCCTTTTTTCTAATTCTATTCCTTAAATAGTAGTAAAGAAAAAAGTGCTGCTCGGCAGCACTTTTTTCTTGTGTATTTGTTATGGCTATTTCAGACTTTCGTCTAGGGTAATTTGATTATACCTTGGAGATCTTCTTTTGTGAAATTGGACAATTCCATAAAGCATTGGACTTATAGAAACTTACTATGGATAAGAACGTAATTTTTATAGATTTTTTGTAAAAATCTGACAAAGCAATTTATTGAAATACGGATTCAGGAATATAAAAAATTTTTTGATGGCATAAAAATTATTTTGTAGAAAATACTTATAGAATAAAACAATATATAAGCCTATTTTGTTGAAAAACTCTACAAGCGTTGTTAAAATGCTGACAAGCACCATAAATAAGGCATGTTCAGAGAGAGCGGAAGCCACCGAAGAGGCAAGTTGTTGAAAAACGATGAATCTTTCAGGTAAAAGGATGAATATGTTGGGGACTCTGAATCTAATGAAACAGGGGATGCGAGAAAGTTCTCGTGCCCCTGTTTTGTGTTTTTAGAAAGGAGAAGTGTAATGAGAACCTTAGTGATTGTTACCAATAACCCTTTGGTGAAGGAGAATGTACCAAAGAAATATCCAAGCGTGAAGATAGAGATTGACTACAAGGAGATTTCCTTCATGGATACCCTTAAGGCGGTACGGGATATGGTACATATGGGAGGAAAGATTCTGACCCATCCTTTGGATGGCTCCATTAAACCCAATGAAACTCCCTACGAATCCGTACTTCTGGACAAGACACCGGAGGAAGGATTTGATATGAAGTCCCTGGATTTGATTGAGTATGCCTTGAATACCTGTGAAAAGTTCGAAGAAAATGAGCGAATTCATGAGGAAAAGGTACAGAAGGATTTCCAGACCTTGGACTGGACCCTGCTGGACAGCGGGCTAGAGTCCCTAGTGTTACATTAAGGACATAAAGGAGCAGTTAGGCATTGTGCTTGGCGCTTTTTATGAATCATACTTAAAAGGAGGAAATGAAAGTGAAGCTGGAATTAGGTAAGATTTTCATTAATGACATCCAGTTTGCCGAGAAAACAGAAATCAAAGACCACGTTCTCTATGTATCCAAGAAAGAACTGAGCGAAGTTTTTCTGTCAGAAGAGAAGATTAAAGAAGTGGAATTTGATGTGGCAAGACCTGGTGAATCCGTTCGTATCACACCGGTTAAGGATGTGATTGAGCCAAGAGTAAAGGTAGAAGGAAAGGGCGGCGTATTCCCCGGAGTGGTTGCTCCTGTAGATACCGTAGGATCCGGTAAGACCTATTGCTTAAAGGGAATGGCAGTAATTACTGCAGGACCTATCGTTGGTTTCCAGGAGGGTGTTATCGATATGTGCGGACTTGGAGCAGAGTATACTCCATTCTCCAAGACTGTAAACCTCACCTGTGTATGCAAGCCGGTAGAGGGAACAGAGTCTCATGACTACGAGCAGGCTGTTCGTTTGGCAGGCTTGAAGACCGCTACGTTTATTGCAGAGAAGGCTAAAGAGCTTACTCCTGATGAAACAAAGGTATATGAGACCTTGGATCTGATGGAAGGCGCTAAGGCATTCCCGGATCTTCCAAGAGTCGGATATGTGCAGATGCTTCAGTCCCAGGGATTACTGCATGATACCTATGTTTATGGCGTAGATGCGAAGAAGATTCTTCCAACTATTCTGTATCCTACAGAGTCTATGGACGGCGCTATCATTTCCGGAAACTGTGTATCCGCTTGTGATAAGAACCCAAGCTATGTTCACGAGAACAACCCTGTTGTAGAGGATCTCTTCGAGGAGCATGGTAAGACCATTAACTTTGTGGCTCATATCATTACCAACGAGAACGTTTACCTTGCCGATAAAGAGCGTTCCTCCAACCAGACCGCTAAGCTTTGCAAGATGCTTCACTTAGATGCGGTAATCATCACTGAGGAAGGAT
>NZ_DBHIGR010000036.1:0-14841 GCF_057249185.1 Oribacterium sp. | reverse complement strand
GCAGGCTGTCGATGCTAAGGCTTTGAATCAACTCACAAAGAGCAATTATAAAAGCCTGTCCTCTCTCTACATCTAAAATCCCCTGTAGAATCTCTTTATGATAAAGCTTGGTATCTTCTTCCTCGTCATGCAAAAGCTCGTCAATGGCATAGGCAAATTCCTTGGGAAGCTTTTTCCGAACCTTGGAACGGGTATACTTGGAAGCAATCTTTAGACATAGGGCCACCAGACGGTGAATGGTAATCTTCTGCCATTCCTTATCCTCCAGATAGGTATTGCGCTTATCCATAAAAGTCTCTCTGGGATAATAGATCAGGTTGGCTAAATTCAACTGTTCCTCTTCTCCAAGATAATGAGAAAATACATCGGAAATCTTAGAACGAATCACTCCTGAAGCGGAACGCATCAGGAAAATAAAGGCTTCACTTTCTCCGTGAAGGTCTGAAAAAAAATACTCAGTCCCCTTGGGAAGACCGCAAATTGCCCGCAAATTGATAATCTCCGCTGCCGCTGCATCCGCACTGGGAAAGCTCTTTGCCAGCAGACGAAGATAATCCAAATCTCTTTTCATACACCCTCCTTGACTGTTTATGAACCGAAGTTCTGCATTTTTTCCCGGCATATTTCTGTAATTCTTTTGATTTTCTCCTGAAAATGTATTAATACTGTCACTTTACCATATTTTTCGATAAAAAATCTATCTTTTTTGTTAGAAATTAAAAAAGAAGCTTTGTAAAAATAAAAAAGCATTTCACATATTATAGGTCTGTAATTCAGGCACGCTCTCGCTAACCTCTCCTCGTAGCGGACACTAAGCGAAAAACAACAGTTCCTGTGTTTTTCGCAAGTGCCGACGGGCTCAGATTGCCTTCATTACAGACCTATAATGCTGAAATGCTATATCTGTTTGATTTTCTCAACTGATTATATTTCTATAATATCTCTTAAAGCTCTTGGCTATATCTCTACAAAAAATCATTCTTCCGAAAATCCGTCTTTTTTACTATTAAAAAATTTGTTGCACTGTGCTTCAACAGCATTTGTTGACAAACTTAATGCTCCTCTCTGGCTACTACGGAGGGGTCTACTTCCTTTCGGTTTAAAATCTCCAAAAATTCTTCTCCGGTAATGGTTTCTCTTTCATAGAGGAACTTGGTAATTTCGTGAAGTTTGGTGATATTGTCCTCCAGAAGCTTATAAGCCTTATCGTGTTGTTTCTTTACCAAGGCCACTACCATCTCATCAATCTTGGTTTGGGTTTCCGGAGATACGGTAAGGCTGGAATCTCCGCCCAGATACTGGTTATGCAGCTGCTCCATGGCTACCATTCCCACCTCCGGATTCATACCGTAACGGGTAATCATGGCTCTTGCCGACTTGGTAGCTCGCTCAATATCATTGGAAGCTCCTGTAGTGCAGGTATGGAAAATGAGTTCCTCCGCACAGCGTCCGCCGGTGAGAGTGGCAATTTCATTTTCCAGCTCTTCCTTAGAATAGAGATAATGGTTTCCCTCTTCCTCCACCTGCATAGTATAGCCCAAAGCACCTGAGGTTCTAGGGATAATGGTGATTTTATGAACCGGCGCGGAGTCCTTCTGCAAAGCTGCAACCAGGGCGTGTCCAACCTCGTGGTAAGCTACAATCAGCTTTTCCTTCTCCGTCATCACCTTATTTTTCTTCTGGTAACCGGCAATAACCACCTCAATGGACTCTTCCAAGTCGGACTGGATAACTCTTTCTCTGCCGGCACGAACCGCCCTTAAGGCCGCCTCATTGATAATGTTGGCAAGCTCTGCACCGGACGCACCGGGAGCCGCCTTGGCAATGGCCTCCAGGCTTATGTTATCAGACATCTTAATCTTGGCACTATGTACCTTTAAAATGTCGATTCTTCCCTGATAATCCGGAAGCTCCACCGGTACTCTTCTGTCAAAACGTCCCGGACGGAGAAGTGCCGGGTCTAACTGATCAGGCTGGTTGGTAGCTGCCAGTAGAATAATGGCCTTATTACTGTCAAAACCATCCATTTCTGTAAGGAGCTGATTCAAGGTCTGTTCTCTTTCGTCATTTCCCCCTAAGCCGCCGGCACCACGCTTTTTACCGATGGCATCAATCTCATCAATAAAGATAATGCAGGGGGACTTTTTCTTCGCCTGATCAAAAAGATCACGAACCTTCGCCGCTCCCATACCCACATACATCTCCACGAATTCCGATCCGGAAATGGAGAAGAAGGGAACACCTGCTTCGCCGGCTACAGCCTTGGCCAGCATGGTTTTACCGGTTCCCGGAGGTCCCACAAGCAAAGCTCCCTTGGGAATCTTGGCACCGATTCTGGAATACTTGTCCGGATGATTTAAGTAGTCCACCATCTCCGTGAGAAGCTCCTTTGCCTCATCTTCTCCGGCCACATCCTTAAAGCGGATGCTGTCATCCTTCTTCTCATATTCTCTGGCGTTGGATCTTCCTAAACCGCCCAAGCCAAAACCGCCTCCCATGCCGCCCATGGCAGATCCCATACGCTTGGAAAGCCAGTTTCCTAAGGCCATAAAGAGCAGTAAAGGCACAACCCAGGAAAGAATAAAGTTTAAGAAGAAATTACTCTCTACAGGAATGCTTTCATTGTACTCTACTCCCTGAGCATTTAACTCCTGCATAATCTGGGCTTCGTTAAACTCGTTGTTCACTCTTGTGGTGCTGTAGCTTTGCGTCTTACCGTCTTTTTTAACTTCATAAACAATGGTATTTTGATTAAATTCCACCTTGGTGACGGTCTTATCCGTTATGGCCTTTTGGAATTCCGAATACGCAGCGGGCTCAATTCTTGCCTGCTTCATTGCCGGAAATACAAAGGTATTCAGCAATAAAGTAATAATCATGGCAATAAAGACATAGAACAGGAAAGATCTAGGTCTGTTCCCTCCTCCATTGTCATCCTTTTTGTTGCCGGGAAAGAAATCATCCCAGCCGGGCATAGAATTGTTCTTATTGTCCATAAGCATCTCCTTTCATTTGTTCTCTATACGGTATTCCTAAAATTTCTTTATATTGTTTCAACCATTGCCCTGTTAAAAGCGGAATACAAGGTGAAACTTTAAAGCAGCTTCTTCTAAACGAGATACTGTATTCTCTTCAGACGCTACTCCTTAAGAATAAAAAAAAGAACTCTATGGAGTATAGAGTCCTTTTGTGTTTAAAGTATGAAAAGCGTAAGAAAATTTTTCGTTACATAATCTTCTTAATCAAGTCGCAAAGCTCCTCCACCGCCTCGGTTTTTCCTTCCTGAATATCGGAAACCACGCAGCTTTCTATATGGCTTTGTAAAAGCTCCTTACTGAAGGCTTTTAAGGCGGAGGAAACGGAACTTACCTGGGTAAGAATATCTACACAATATCGCTCCTTAAGAAGCATATTGCGAATTCCTCGAATCTGTCCCTCCATTCGGTTTAAGCGAGAAATTAAATCTCTTCTTTCTCCCTCATCTCTAGCCTGTTTTTTCTTTCTTCCTCCGCAACAGCCTCCCATTTCCAGGGAAGCCTCTTGCTCTTGCTTTTGCTCCTCCTGCATAAATGCAATCTCCCTTATAGACATTCTTGCTTTCACATCATTTTATAAAAATCAGAGTCTTACTTGATTATTAACACTGACTAGGAAAAATGATGATGAAAATTAGTTATGAAATGGATTTCACCGTATATTCCTGATCCTCTACGGCCTTCTTCAATACTTCATCCGCCACAGCTTCTTTCAAAGTAACCACAGCCTTACCGGTTTCATGACTAACCTCAGCCGTTTCCACCTGTGGTAAAGCCTCTAAAGCCTTCTTTACGGTTCCGGAACAATGTCCGCACATCATACCCTCGATAACTAAATGCTTCTCCATAACAATCTCCTTTTCTTTTTGTGCATGACTCTCTTTCTTTTCAGAGTCAAAATCCAAGAGTAACTTTTCTCTCTTTTCTTCCGCCAAACCTTTCCTATGATCTCCAGCGGAATTGTTTATGTTAAATAAGTTTAACCTAAGTGCATTTAAGCACACGGAAAAGCTGGAAAGGCTCATAGCCGCTGCCCCCACCATCGGACTCATGGAAAAATTCCAATGGAATATGGCAGAATAAAATCCTGCAGCAAGGGGAATACAAATCACATTGTAGAAGAATGCCCAGAACAGATTCTCATGAATGTTTCGAATCGTAGCTCTGGAAAGTCGAATGCTCTTCGGAATATCCCTTACCTTGGACTTCATCAGCACCAAATCCGCCGCATCAATGGCCACGTCCGTTCCAGCACCTATGGCAATACCCAAATCCGCTCTTGTCAGAGCAACCGCATCATTGATACCGTCTCCTACCATGGCAACCTTACCATAGTTTTGCAATTTACGGATAACCGCTTCTTTTCCGTCAGGAAGTACTTCGGCAATGACCATATCCACTCCGGCTTCCTTTCCGATGGCATTTGCCGTCCTTCTCTGATCTCCGGTAAGCATAACCGTGAAAATGCCTTGCTTTTTCAGCTCTTCAATTCCCGCCTTAGCATCTTCCTTTAAGGTATCCGCTACGGCGATACAGCCCAAAAGCTTCTCTCCTCTTGCAAAGAATAATGGGGTTTTTCCCTCTTCGGAAAAGCTGTTGCACTGCTCCTCAAAACTCTTTTCCAAAGAAAAATGCTCTTTCATATAGGATAAGGAAGCGGCCACCGCTGTTTCTCCCTCTATGGTTCCGGAAACACCATGTCCCACCATAGCCTGAAAATTATCCACCGGCAATACAGAAATCTTCTTCTCTTCCCCATAGCTTAAAATAGCTTTTGCCAAGGGGTGTTCCGAATTCTTTTCCAAAGATACCGCCAAAGTCAGAAGCTCTTCTTCGGAAACTCCCTGCATAGGAAGAATATCTGTAAGCACCGGTGTTCCGTTGGTAATGGTGCCGGTCTTATCCAGTGCAATAATCTCTACCTTTCCGGCTGCCTCCAAAGAAGCGGCGGTTTTAAACAAGAGCCCGTTCTTCGCGCCGACTCCATTTCCCACCATAATGGCCACCGGGGTTGCCAGCCCCAAAGCACAGGGACAGCTGATTACCAGAACAGCTACGGCTCTGGAAAGGGCATCGGAAAATGTTCCTCCGCTTAAAAGAATGATAACAAAGGTCAGGATCGCAATACCGATAACCGCCGGCACAAAAATGCCGGAGATTTGATCGGCAATTCTGGCTATAGGAGCCTTGGTCGCTGCCGCATCGGATACCATTTGAATAATTTGAGATAGGGTGGTGTCCTTTCCTACTCTACTTGCCTTAGCCTTGATAAAACCGGAGCGGTTCAAAGTCCCGGCAGAGACATTGTCCCCCTCTCCCTTATCCACAGGAAGGGATTCTCCTGTTAATGCCGACTCATCCACAGCAGTAGTACCGCTTACAATGATGCCATCTACCGGAATCTGTTCTCCGGGATATACCGTGAAGAGATCCCCCTCCTTAACTTCCTCTACGGAAACTTCTGTTTCCTGCTCCCCAGTAAGAAGGTGTGCTTTTTTCGGGCTTAAATTCATTAAGCTCTTTAAAGCATCCGTAGTCCTTCCCTTGGAAATTGCCTCCAGCATCTTTCCAAAGGTAATCAGGGTGGGAATCATTGCCGCCGTTTCAAAGTATAGGTGGTGGCCCAGCATCTTAGTCTGCTCTATATTTCCCTCTCCAAAGGCATAAAGAATACCGTAAAGGATTCCCAGAGAATACAGGAAAGATGCGGTGGAGCCTAAAGCTACCAGGGTATCCATGTTGGGGGATAAAGCAAATGCACTTTTAAAACCGGAAATGAAAAACTTCTTGTTAATGAAAAGTACAATAATGCTGAGCAAGAGCTCCGTTAAGGCCAAAATGCCCGGATTGGAAAAGGCCTTGGGTACCGGAGCGTGAAACAACATGGGTCCCATAGAAAAATACATCAGGACAGCCAAGAAAAATAAGGATTGTAAAAATCGCTTTCTTAACTTGGGACTTTCGGTATCCTTTAAAGCATCACTCTTATCTTGCTGTTCCGATCCGGATGCACTCTTATCCGGATTCTCAAAACCGTAACCGGCAGCTTCTACCGCCTTTTGGATTGCATCTGCCCCTACCTCTCCTTCCACTCCTAAGGAGTTGGTTAAAAGAGAAACGGAGCAGGACTTTACGCCGGGAACTTTAGACACGGCTTTCTCTACTCTACTTTGACAGGCAGCACAGGTCATTCCTGTAACTCTATACTGTTTCATCTCTGCCTCCTTTCTGTTTACGAGCATATAATATACCCCCATGGGGTATGTGTCAAGGAGGGAGATATAAAAAATTGAAGAACTTGAAATATACACTTCTAATATTTCAAGTTCTTCAATTTTTCAGCATTTTTAGAACTCTATCTTATTATAGGCTTCTCCTTTTTCTACATCATATAGGATGAAGCTCTTGTCTTCCAGGATGCCATAGCTATGGGGGCTGTCTTCTTTTGGATAGCTGATGGATCCGGGGTTCAGGTGATAGTAATACTTTTCTCCCCTAGTCTTCCTCATTGCCACCGGAACATGGGTATGTCCCTGGAGAAAGATATCTCCATCTTTTTGAAGGGGAAAGCTCTCTGCGTTATAGACATGACCGTGGGAAAGGAAAACTCTGTGCTTTCCCCACTCCAGGAGGGCATAGTCCGCCATGACGGGAAAATCCAATACCATCTGATCCACCTCTGCCTCACAGTTCCCCCGAACCGCAAGAATTTCTTCCTTTAATGGATTCAAAAGAGCAATTACTTCCTTGGGGGCATAGTCCTTTGGCAGAGGATTTCTGGGTCCATGGTACAAAACATCTCCCAAAAGCAGGATTCTATCGCAGCCGCTTTTCCGATAAGCCTCTATCGCTAAGCTTGCATAGTAAGCAGAACCGTGAATATCACTTAGTACAAAATACCGCATTTTACATCCTTTCCGGAGCGGAGAAGCCCAGCACCTGAATACAATCCATAAGCACCTTCCAACTCAGGCAAAGAAGGCCGATATATTCCTTCTTCTTTTGCTCATTTTCCTCCGTCAAAATCTTTACATTGTGATAGAAAGAATTGAACTGGTTGGAAAGAGTATAGATATAGGTACAAATCTTATGGGGAGCACATTCTCTCCATGCATCCCGCATCTCATCCTGAAAGGCTGCCAGAATTTTTTCGAGAGCCATAACATTTTCATCCCCGGAGCTTCCCAGGGAATAATTCTTTGCATTGTCCGTAATCCAACTTAGGGTATTCTTCCAGTTCTCCCCCTTACTTTCCGCATACTTTCGCAAAATGGAAGAGATTCGTACAATGGTATAAAGAATATAGGGACCGGTGTTTCCCTCAAAGGCGGTAAACTTTTCCAGGTCAAAGATATAATCCTTGGTAGCCTGATTGGAAAGGTCACCGTACTTTAAGGCAGCCAATGCCACGATTCCTGCTGTTTCCTCTTTTTCCTCTTGACTCAAGCCGTTGTCCTTGGATTCCTCCATACGCTTTAAAACAGAATCTCTGGTTTCGGAAATCAGGCGCTCCAGTCTTAAGACGCCGCCTTCTCTGGTTTTAAAGGGCTTTCCGTCCTTTCCATTCATAGTACCAAAGCCGATATAGCTTAACTCCGTCTCTTTAGGAAGAAGCTCTGCCCGTCTTGCCACACGGAAAAATTGGGTATAGTGAAGAGCCTGACGGCTGTCCGCAATATAAAAATACAAATCCTTGGGATAATGCTCTTCTCTGTCCATAATGGTTCCCAGGTCGGAGGTAGCATAAAGGCTTGCTCCGTCAGACTTTTGAATCATGCAGGGAGGATATTCCTTACTGTCTCCCTCCTCCGTGATATCCACCACCAATGCGCCCTGAGAACGATAGGCTAATTTCTTCTCTTCCAAGAGAGCAATCAGCTTAGGAATATAGGGGTCCGCATCGGACTCTCCCTTCCACAGGTCAAAGTGCACATCCAAAGCTTCATAGTTCTTCTTTAAATCCGCAACGGAAACCTCCATAATTCTTTCCCAAACCTTATGGAATACAGGATCTCCCTGCTGAAGCTTTAAGGTGTTTTCCTTGGCACGGTTGGCATATTCTTCATTGACCAGATTTCCGGCTTCATCCTTCTCCTTGGCTTTCTTAGAAGCAAAGGGGTAAATCTCTTCCAGCTCGGAAATCGTAAAGGGCTTTTCCAGTTCTCCTCTGTCCTCTAATTCCGTGATGATAAGACCCATTTGCAGACCCCAGTCTCCAAGATGCACATCTCCCACCACATCATTGCCAAGTCTTTGTCCCATTCTTTTCAGGGCTTCTCCGATTACGGCAGAACGAAGGTGTCCTACATGAAGAGGCTTTGCCACATTGGCTCCGCCGTAGTCCAATAAAATCTTTCGACCTTCCTTCTCAAAAAGACCGTTTTTCTCTTCCGTCTGCATTTCCTGTAGATAAGCTCCCAGGAATTGCGGAGAAAGCTTTACATTTAAAAATCCCGGCTTCACCGCTTCCACGGAGGAAAATAAAGGGGTATCCTTATAGCTTTTCTTTTCCAAAAAGCCCTTTACCTTCTCCGCTAAGGCAATGGGATTCTCCTGATATTTTTTTGCTCCCATCAAAGCACCGTTGCTTTGGTAGTCGCAAAGGTCAGGACGGTTGGAAACACTTACCTTTCCCAAGTCCTTGTCGTAGCCTGCCTCCACAAAGGCGGATTCCATAGCTTCCTGTAGTATTGCTTTTAAAGCTTGCATAGCTATCCTTTCTACAAAAAAAGGCTTCCTTTTAGGAAGCCTTAGTCTTCATTTTCTTACGGGAGAAGCTTTCTTCCCGATACTTATGCTCTAGACTCGTAGTCTCCTGTCTGAGTAGAAATAATAATCTTATCTCCAATATTTACAAACAGAGGAACCTGTACTTCAACGCCTGTCTCTACAGTAGCCGGCTTGGTTGCACCGGTGGTGGTATTACCCTTAATTCCCGGCTCTGTATGAGTAACCTCTAAGGTCACCTTCAAAGGAGGCTCTACAGAGAATACATTTCCCTGATAAGATACTACCTTAACAGTTTCGTTCTCCTTAACGAACTTCATGGAATCTGCAATCTGCTCATGAGACAAAGCAATCTGCTCAAAGGTCTCATTATTCATGAAGTTGTACATCTCTCCGTCATCATAGAGATACTGCATATCTACACGGTCAATACGTGCTGCAGGAAACTTCTCTGTGGGACGGAAGGTCTTATCGGTTACACCACCGTTAATAACATTTCTTAACTTGGTACGAACGAAGGCAGCTCCCTTACCGGGCTTAACGTGCTGGAACTCCACGATCTGAACTACCTGTCCATCCATCTCAATTGTAACACCATTTCTGAAATCACCTGCAGAAACCATAAATCCTCCTAAATCACTTTTCTTTGGGAAAAACTCCCCCTTTTCTTAGGCACTTGGCCATTAACTCGGGAACAATTCTAATATAAAACAAATAAACATGCAAGCTTTCCTTCCGGAAAATCCGGCGAAAAAATCGGAATTTTCATAGAAAATCAACGGAAATGTCCTATTCTCTTCCTTCTAAAAACGATGTCCCCCACCGCCGGAGGAATGGCCTCCTCCACCGCTGAAACCTCCACCGCTAAAGCCGCCACCGCCACCGCTACTTCCCCCGGAGCTTCCGGAAGATCTGGGAACATAGAGCTTATTTTGTGAGATCAAATCCTTTCGTCGCCGGGCAATGATAAAGTCCGGAGCCATAGCCGCCAGGATAGCCCCCGCCGCAGCCGTTTCATTTCTCTTTCCTGTGATAAGCCAGAGGAAATTCAGAAGTAAGGCCAAAGCGGCAGCAAGAAACAAATTGCTAATCCATCGCATCGGCGTCTCCACAAAGCGTCCCTCCATCTTGGCATTCATCTGCCGGAAGGCCATAGTGGCAGTTTTTCCGAAATCCCCCTTGGAGGCATAGCGATAAATGTTATCCGTAATGCTGTCTGCCACATGATTATTGATGGTATTGTATAAGCTTCCCGAACTTTGAATTCTTATTTCCCTATTATACATATCAATCAATAAGAGGCTGGCGCTACCGTTGGGAAAGGACCCCTCCAACAATTCCTTGGCAGTGGACGCCGCTGAGTAGCCACCCTCTCCGGAAACAAAGGCAATATTCCCGTACTTGGTTAATGGTATCATCGCCTCCTTAACCTGCGTTTCTTCGGAAGAACTAAGCAAATCACTGTCATCCAAAAGATAGGCCTTATAGCCGGAACTGCTGTTAGTATAAACGGAAGCTTGCAAGAGCTCATCGCTGCTTAAGGCAAAGCTCTGAAAAGAAAGTGTCAGCAAAAAACTGAAAAATAGAAATACAGTAGCATACTTTTTTAAGAATCTTCTATTCATCACTTCACCCCCTTCTTGTCAAAAAATTCCGGTATGGAACGGGTGGATAAAATATTGAACTTCTTTATCATTAAACGCAGGGAAAGAATCGACATAATCCCGCTTACCGCACTGGCCAGATAGTAATATTCATCCTGTACCGGGTGCCAAAGCATAATAGCTAAGGAAAAGAAAACGGAAATAAGAGCATATCCGGTTCCATTATGCCGGAGAAGCTTTGCCTTCTCCTCCTTTGACTTGTTTTTGTTTCCTGTAAGACTGTCTTCTCTCTTTTTGATTTTAGAAATCTGTCCCTGGGCCAGAACAATCAAGAGAGTGGACAAAGCCATGGTATACCAGGGAAGGTTCTCCGCCTTAATTTGAAAAAATAAATTTAAAATCAGGAATATGGGAATGGCAATCATCATGGAGGCATTATGAAAACGGCTTTCGCTTATGGGAATATCACAATAAACCTTACCGGTCTCTCCATTTACCACCGCATAGGCGATTCGATTGTCCTTTTTATAGCTCAAAAACCAAACCGGAAACATTCCCCGCTCCACAGTCACGGATTTTGCACCGATTTTCGTCAAGGAGCGAATGCTTTCATTGTTTAACTGCATGTCGCTTTCCTGAAAGCCCTGCCTTCCCATCACGGAGGACCAAAGCTGTTGTTCTACCATATGAAAGGCATTTGGCTCATATTGCTTGGCATCCGCATCCGCCACATCACTGTAAAAGCCTAAAAGAAAGTTCGGACTGAATTCCTTTAAATTCTTCTCGGTAAAGGGGGCAATACAGCCGGCAATCGTATCATCAAAACGAGTAGAGGCATCAAAGGGGATGTTATTAAACTTTCCCTGGAGCTGTCCGGAAAGGGCATATCGTTCCTGATATTGATAGCTTCCGCTTCGATATTCCTTCAGCCCTTCCAGTTTCAAGGGTTCATCCACTTCAAAACTATAAAGCCAGTAGGGAAGGTAATAGCCCACAAATCTTTCCAGATACTCCGGATTTTCCAGATCCTTATCATGATAGATAGCGGAACGAACCTTGTCCTGATAGCGCTTTTTACAATCCTCCTTGGTAAGCTGGAAGGGAATGATTTTGTGGGGCATCTCCGCCTGCTTCATTCGACTGGTAAACACCACGGAAGAACCGCAGTAGGCACAAAAGCCGGTGCCGGAAAAATCCGTACTCTCTATCTCAGCCCCGCACTGAGGGCAGGTAAAAACCTGGGTATCATAGTACTCCTGTACCACGCCTTCAACGGTCTTATCCTTATCATAGGGATTAAAAACGGAGTCGCATTGCTGACATTTCAGGCTTTGGGTTTTGATATCAAAAAGTAATTCTCCTGCACAATTCGGGCAACGGGCCATTCTTCCTCCTGTCTATTCCAATCTGCTGTTTCCTGGCTTTCGTCAGTTTTTTCCTAAATCTTAGGTGTTCTCAGTAAAATTTCTTCTCTCTTCGGGCCATTGGACACCATGGTAATGGGAACCTCCAACTCCTTCTCAATAAAGTCGATATAGTCTCTACACTCCTTAGGGAGATCCTCATACTTACGAATTCCGCGGATGTCCTGCTTCCAGCCCTTCATTACGGTATATACCGGCTTTGCCTTTCTTAATAATGGAGTTACCGGAAAATCACGAATTACTTCACCATCGATTTCATAGCCGGTACAAATGGGAATCTCATCCAAATATCCCAGGGGATCCAAAACGGTCAAAGCCACCTGGGTTGCTCCCTGTAAAGCGCAGCCATAACGGGAGGCCACCGCATCATACCAGCCCACACGTCTGGGACGTCCCGTGGTCGCTCCGTACTCTCCCTTATCTCCGCCTCTCTTACGAAGCTCCTCCGCCGCTTCTCCGAAGAGCTCGCTGACAAATTCGCCGGCTCCTACCGCAGAGGAATAGGCCTTGGTAACACAAACCACATCGGTAATGGCATAGGGAGGAATTCCTGTTCCCACAGCACCGTAGGAAGCCAAGGTATGACTGGAAGTAACCATGGGGTAAATACCGTGGTCAGGATCCTTCATGGTTCCCAGCTGTCCCTCCAGTAAAATCTTCTTTCCCTCTTTAATAGCAGTTCTCAGGAATAAGGAAGTATCCTTTAAAAATGGCTTAATCTCTTCTCTTTGCTTCTTAAGCTCTGCTAATACCGTATTGAAATCCAGAGGCTCCTTGCCGTAGAGATTGGTAAACAAGGCATTCTTGATTTCCAAAATCTTCTTCAGACGTTCCTCTAAAATATCATCAAAGTAGAGCTCATTAAACTGTAAGCCGATTTTGGCATATTTATCGGAGAAAAATGGAGCAATACCGGACTTTGTGGAACCGAAGCTCTTCTTTCCTAAACGCTCCTCCTCATAAGTATCTTGTAACACATGGTGAGGAAGCATTACCTGGGCACGGTCGGAAATATAAATCTTTGGCTTCGGTACACCGGCCTCCTCCAAAGACTTCAGCTCAGCCAGAAATTTTCCGATATCCACGGCAACACCATTTCCCAAAACACAGGTCACATTGGGGTTAAACACTCCGCTGGGCAGAAGGTGCAAAGAAAAACGGCCATAAGGATTGATGATGGTATGTCCCGCATTGGCTCCTCCCTGAAAACGAACTACGATGTCCGCAGATTCCGCCAAAAAGTCTGTAATCTTCCCCTTTCCTTCATCCCCCCAGTTTGCACCGACAATTGCTTGAACCATACTTGTTCCCCTTTCTTACATTTGAATTGTATAATGCAGTGCGAATGCACCCTCCAACAGCTAATACCCAAAAATCTAGTCCTTTTTAATCAATCTTGTAATCCACAGATACACATAAAAAAGACAGGGAAGAATCATGACACAGAACAATAGCGCCAGCATATACTCTTTCTTTCCCCCGGTGAATGCCAGAAACAATAAGGCAATCAGGGCAAGACAAAAAAGTATTAAAGTGAAAATGGCCATTCCTCTCTTCATATCTTTTCCTTCCTCAGTATACAAAATTTAAAAATATCACACAAGATGCTTGTTTTAATCATTTCTATCCTAATGCTAAACTTCAGTATCATAGGATTACTTTTTCCGGGTGGCTATCCATCGCCAGCCCTTCGTTCCCCGGTACTTAAAGCTTGATTTCTACGGAAAGATTTAAAAGCTCTTTATTCTTTTCCAGCAAGGGATCTATATCCGTAGCAATAAAATCCTCCACCTGCTCCTTGCAGCGCCCGATATATTTTTCCGGAATCAAAAGCTCCTCTAAATCCGACTTTTCCAAAGGAAATTCCGGATCCTCCGCAATTCTTTGCAGCAAATCATTGTCCAGTCCGTCTCTTTTCACTCTTAAGCCTGCCTCCATGGAGTAGCTTCTGATTTTCTCGTGGAGCTCCTGCCGGTCTCCCCCTCTTTTTACCCCATCCATCAGGATGTTTTCCGTTGCCATAAAGGGAAGCTCTTCCCGAAGATGCTTTTCAATCATTTTCGGATAAACCACCAAAGCGGAGGCCACATTGTAATAGAGATCCAAAAGCCCGTCTGTAGCCAAAAAGGCATGGGGCACGGAAAGTCTCTTATTTGCAGAATCATCCAAAGTCCGTTCAAACCACTGGGTTGCGGCAGTCATGGGAGGATTCTGACTCTCCGCCATGACGAAGTTGGCAAGGCCCGCAATTCTTTCACAGCGCATGGGATTTCTCTTATAGGCCATGGCACTGGAACCGATTTGCTTTTTCTCAAAGGGCTCCTCCACTTCCTTCAAATGCTGTAAAAGCCGGATATCATTGGAAAACTTATGGGCGGATTGAGCGATTCCGGACAGAATCGCCAGAATCTTGGAATCAATCTTTCTGCTGTAGGTTTGGCCGGATACAGGATAAACTCCGGGAAAATTCATTTTCCTTGCAATCTTTTTATCCAGCTCCCTGCATTTTTCATGGTCTCCTTCAAAAAGCTCCAGGAAGGAAGCCTGGGTTCCAGTAGTTCCCTTGGAACCTAAAAGCTTTAAGGAAGAAATGCATTCCTCCACATCCAGAAAATCCAGATATAAATCATGTAGCCAAAGGCTGGCTCTTTTTCCCAGGGTTACGGTCTGTGCCGCCTGAAAATGGGTATAGCCAAGCATGGGCAGTCCTCTATACTCCAGGGCAAAGTCCGCTAAGACCTTCATACAATTTAAAAGTTTTTTCCGAATAAGCTTTAAGCCCTCTCGCATGGTAATCAGGTCCGTATTGTCTCCCACATAGCAGGAGGTAGCCCCCAGATGGATGATTCCCTTTGCCTTCTCGCACTGTACTCCGTAGGCGTAGACGTGGCTCATCACATCATGGCGTACTTCTTTCTCTCTGGCCATGGCCACATCATAATTAATATCCTCTGCGTGAATCTTTAATTCCTGAATCTGCTCTTCGGTAATGGGTAGCCCCAGTTCTTTTTCACTTTCCGCCAGAGCAATCCACAGCTTTCTCCAGGTTTT
>NZ_DBHIGR010000035.1:0-15600 GCF_057249185.1 Oribacterium sp. | reverse complement strand
AATACTCTCTCCCAGTCCTCTTCCGAAAATGCCTCCGGAACCGATGGCATAAAGTCCCTGCAATGTTTGAAAGGTTTCATCTTCATAGGAAGAAGGATCCTTCCAGGCTAAAATTCTGGTAATCTGATAGCCATGGAGCACCTTCATTTTTTGCAACAACAAAGATAGGGGATAAGCGCCAAGATACGCCGCAATCCCTCCTCCCAAGAGCATCAAATGATATTTATAGCTTTTTACCGCAACAAAGAGCATAAACGCCGCAATTCCCGCTACAATCATAGCGGTGGAAAGGTTGGTATAAGCAATGATTGCTGCCGGAACCAGCGCCCAGGCCGCCGCTTTTAACATGGGAACGAAACCGTCCAGCTTCCGTCCCTTATGGGTTAAAAGCGTGGCAAAAAGAATAATAATCGCCGGTTTCATCAGCTCCGAGGGCTGGAAACGCACACCGAAGATAATAATACAACGCTTGGAACCGTGGGAAGCCACACCGATCAGGCTGGTGACAATCACTGCCACAGCGGCAATGGCATAAATCACCAGATTTAATTTGGCAAAGATATGGTAGTCAATAAATCGGGAGGTAAAAAGCATGATAAGAAATCCAAATCCGGCAAAGAAAGCCTGTCGTTTCAGGTAAAACATCTCTCCCAAATTATCTCTTTCCGCGGTATAGGAAGAGGCGGAATACAGCATCAGCAGCCCAAAAAGGGTAATGGAAAAGACCATTACCACCAGGGAAATATCATAAAATCGTTTTAGCCTTCTTTTTCCAGCCACTGATTTCCTCCTCTTACAGATTCTTCACGCAGTCCTTACAGCTTCTTCATCCGGTCTTTACAGGTTCTTCACGCAGTCCTTAAAGATTCTGCCTCTTTCCTCATAGTCCTTAAACATGCCCCAGGAGGCACAGGCCGGACTCAAAAGCACGTAATCTCCGGGATCTGCATAGGCCGCGCAATCCTTCACCGCCTCATCCATATCCTCGGCAAACATCACATTCTGGAAGCCGTTTTTCTTAGCGGTTTCCGCAATCTGATTTCTGGTTTCTCCAATCAAAACCAGGTACTTTACTCTTCCTTTAAACTCCTTAACCCAGGGGTCAAAATCCACATGCTTATCATATCCGCCCCCGATTAAAACCACCGGGCCCGGCATTGCTCTAAGGGCTTGGATTGCCGCATCCACATTGGTACCCTTGGAATCGTTGTAATATTTTACACCGGAACGCTCCCGAACAAATTCAATTCTATGCTCCACAGGTTTGAACTTCTTGCAAACCTTGATAATCTTGTCCATGGGTACGCCCATTTTCAGACCGACTCCTACGGCGCAGAGGATATTTTCATAATTATGCTTTCCCAGCAAATGCACATCCTTGGTGGTGAAAAGCTTCTCCTCCTTATCCGCCTTCTTATAATAGAAGGTATCTCCTCTCAGGAAAAGAGACTCCTTTTCCTTGGTATCCTTCGGCTCTTCCTCGGAAGAAAACCACAGTACCTTCGGCTTTAGACTTCTTTTCTTTCCGAACTTTCGAAGCTCCGGATCCATATAGTTTAAAACGATACTGTCTTCCTCTTCCTGATTCTCCGCAATGGATTCCTTCACCGCAATATAGTTTTTCATGGTCTTGTGTCGATCCAGGTGATCCGGGGTAATGTTGGTGATGGCGGAAACATTCGGCCGAAAATCCACGATGGTTTCCAGCTGAAAGGAGCTGACCTCACACACGGTGGCAGACTGCTCTTCTGTTTCTAAAGCCTCTGCCGTGAAGGGATTTCCGATGTTTCCCACCACATGGGTATCACTGTATTCGCTTTTCAAAATCTCCCCGATAAGACTTACCGTAGTGGTCTTTCCATTGGTTCCCGTTACTGCACAAAGCTTTCCCTTGCTGGATTGGTAGGCCAGTTCGATTTCTCCGATAATAGGGATTTGGGCGGTGGAAAGCATTTTCACATAAGGCTCATCTAAGGGGATTCCGGGACTGATGACAGAGGCGTTAATATGCAACAAATCAGAGGCCAAGAGCTTACCCTTAATCAGGCTTACCTTGTCCTTCTTTTTAAATTGGCTCAGCAAGGCTCTATCCTCTACCTTGGGGTTCTTATCGAAGAAAATCACTTCGCCTCCCATGGCAAGAATCTGCTTTGCCGCCGCAACACCGCTCCGTCCTGTTCCCAAAACCAAAATTTTTTGCTTGTCCATCTTCGTCCCTTTAACCTCTTTGAAATCCCTTTCCCTGTGCTTGTAATTTCTGCAAAGCCCAATCTTCTCCCCTTTAGGCCTGCAAATGTATTTCCCTAAATTTTTCTTGCTCTTTTTTAGCTTTTTCTTTTTGCTTTTTCTTTTTGCTTTTTCTTTTTTACTCTTTCATTTTTTTATAAAATCATAAAGCAGAAAAAACATAGCAAAATCGTAACAATGGTAAAAATTGTCACCACCTTGGTCTCGGACCAGCCCAAGAGCTCAAAATGATGATGTATGGGCGCCATTTTGAAAATTCTCTTTCCATGGCTCCATTTGAAGTAGCTTACCTGGATAATCACGGAAAGCACTTCCACGAAATAAATGAAGGCAAATATCGGAATAAATAAGGCGATTTCCTGCTGAATGGCCATAGCCACCACAAAGCCTCCCAAAGCCAAGGAGCCGGTATCTCCCATAAATACCTTGGCAGGATAGGCATTGAAGCATAAAAATCCCAGAAGTCCGCCCAAAACCGCTCCCATAAGAGGAGCCATATCTCCCGTTCCCAGATGATTTTTCAAGAGTAAGAAAAATACAATCACCGCAGTTACAGAGGAGCAAAGTCCGTCAATACCGTCCGTAAAATTCGCCCCCGTATCGGTAGCGGTAATAATAAAGAGGGATATCGGGAAGAACAGGACCAGTCCCACACTGTAAGCTTCCTTACCAAAGAAAGGAATGCGAAAGGCTCCGCTATATTCCTTGGAATAGAAAATATAGGAGATATACAGGATGGAAATAATCGTCTGACATAGCATCTTCTGCTTTGGATTAAAGCCCTCGGACTGATGCTTTACCACCTTCAGGTAGTCATCAATAAAGCCTACTACACCAAAGCCCATACCCAAAAGGTAGGCCGGTAAAATATGGGGGTAGGTTCCCGCAAAGGGAAGACAGGCTACGCTGATAGCAATCAGAAACAAGATGCCTCCCATGGTAGGCGTTCCCTGCTTTTTCAAATGGCTATTGGGGCCGTCCTCTCGAACCTCCTGTCCAAACTTCAATTGGTGCAGAAGCTTGATTCCCTTTGGCGAAATCAAAAGCATCACCAAAAAGGAAATCCCTAAGCTTATTCCCTCCATAAACATTTTCCTTCCCCCTCATTTCTTTATCTTACAGATGTACTTTCCGTACTTTCCGATGTACTTGGCAGCTCGTCCGGAACCTCCCCCTCGTCTTCCGCCTTCTCGTCTGTATCTACACTTCGCTTGACTACTTTACCCTCTTGTGCATCGGAAGCGCTGCTGTCTTTCTTAGCAGAAGAATTGTTTTCCGTCTTTTCGGAAGCGCCTTCTTTTTTGCCGCTCTGTCCGGCTTCCTCTTCTTCCTTGCTCTGACTTTCTCCCAGAATACCTTCTTCCGACTGCAAGTCCTTGTTCAAAGAGGCATTGGGGTCCGTTTCTCCCTGAGGCTGAATATTTAAGAACTGTAAAGCATCATTCATAATCTTTTGTTCAATCTTGGTGGCAAAGGAAGCGCTGGACTGAGCCTCTCCTTCCAAATTAGGTGTATCCACCACTACATAGACCAAAAGTTGCGGATCCTCCACAGGAGCAAAGCCGCAGAAGGAAACCAGATAGTTTTTCGCAGATCTTGGCAACTTCTGGGCTGTTCCGGTCTTTCCTCCCACATGATAGCCTTGAATCTGTGCGGGCTTTCCTGTTCCTCCCTCTACGGTCTGGAACAAAGCCTCTCGCAAAAAAGCACTGGTATCTTCGGAAACGGTAACCCGCATCAACTCCGGTTGCACATCCTTAATCACCGTACCGTTAGCATTTAAAATCTGCTTTACCACATGAGGCCTGTAATAGGAACCCCCATTGATGACACTGCAAAAGGCGGAGGCCATCTGGATCATGGTAACGTTAAAGTTTTGTCCGAAGGAATTGGTAGCCAGAGTGGTCTTTCCCAAGGTATCCGCCGCATAAACCAAAGAGGAGGTATCCGCCTCTCCCGGAAGGTCCACGGTGGTTTTATCTCCAAAGCCGAATACATGCTGGTACTTTACAAAAGTTTCCGCCCCCTCTGCAAAGGCAGTATTCATCATATAAACGTTACAGGATTGCATCAAAGCCTGCTCCGCATCCAGAGTTCCATGACCGTCTCTCTTATGACAACGGATGTTCCAGGTGTGGACACCGTCACTTAAGGTCACCTTTCCGTCACAGGTAAAGGTGGTTTTCGGCTTAATAACGGATTCCTCCAAAGCTCCCGCTATGGTGAAGGGCTTCACCGTAGAACCGGGCTCATAGGTGTCGGAAATTACGGGGTTTCGCCAGACTTCATTCCAGGCCGCCTGCCTTCCATAGGAAAGAAGCTCCTCCTGGGTAAAGTACTGCCCCACCTCATCTGTAGATATACTTTTGTTTTCATGCTCTCTTTTATATACGATTTGGACTTCTTTTTTTCCAAGCTCCAAAAGAAGACTCTCCGGATATTCCGCATCATTCAGCTTTCTCGGCTCATTTAAGTCGTACTGTTTAGTGCTGGCCATAGCCAGGATTTCTCCGGTTTTCGGATCCATAACAATGGCGGAAGCCACCTTGGAGCCCACATCCTGGGTTTGCCATTCCTGCAAATATTTTTCCACCGTCCTCTGAATGTTGTAGTTGATGGTGGTGACCAAACTGTTTCCGTCGGTGGCTTCCCGAATCACGGATTGGAGCTTCGTATCGGAATCCAGATATCCATAGGTTCTTCCGTTGGTACCGATCAGGCTTTTGTTATAAAACTGCTCTACCCCTGCCTGTCCGCTTTCCCCGTCATCCGTAGTAAAGCCGATGATATTACAAGCTAAATTTTTATAAGGATAATATCTTCTGTACTCTTCTTCAAAATCCAGCCCCTTAATCCGGTCTTTCTTTCCGTCTTTTTTATACTGCTTATTTTGTTCGTCTATATAGTCCAAAAATGCCGTCCGCTTTTCATAGGACAGCCTTTTTTTATACTTATAGTAAGCACTCTTTTTCCCGTCCGGCAAAGCATCCTGCTTGGCAATATAAGCCCTAAGCTCTCCCGCATCCTCTTTGAAAAACTCTTCCACCGCCTTTAAGCTGGCTTCCTCATAACGCTTGTCCTGATAAGAAGTCATGGTTCTGGCGTCCACAATCAGATTATAAACCTTCTGGCTGGTGGCCAAAATGGTTCCGTTTCTATCCATGATGTCTCCTCTTTTGGCAGGAAGCACCTTGGAACCATATTGGGTTTGCCTTTGTCTTAATACCTTTCTGTTAAAAGCCTCGTTGTTGTTTCGTACAATCTGAAACAGGGCAAAGGTCAATAAGAGAAAGAGAATCAGAAAAAAGCAAAAACCGATAATCAGTTTTTCTTGCATATAAAACGGCAGAATTTTCGTCTGCCGTCTTCTTCTCTGTTCAGCTTCAGGATTTGGGGATGTTTTCATACTGCCTTACGTACTCACTTTCCGACTTTTTATACTCTATTACCTGATTTTCCCCCGGATATACCATCCCCAGTTCCTTGGTGGCAATTTCATAGACCTCTTCCGGATTCACGCTGGTATTGATAGCATTCTGCAAAGCGTCATTTTTCTGCCGCAGCTTATCCAAGCGGGTTTTCTCTACCTCAATTTTTCGAATTCTGGTATTTACCTCCGTCTGCAACTGAATGTAATGAAAGCATAAACCGCCCATCACAAACATCATCGCTGTAACGCAAAATACCAAGAACAGATTGGCAGAAGTTTTTTCCTTCAGTCTCTCCTGCTGCAAAATGTGATTCTTCTCTCTTTCCCGAAGAATCTTGGCTCTTTCCTGCATGACCCGTCTTTCCATGCCGGAAGCAGCTCTTTTCTTTCTCTGTTCCTGCTTTTTCTCTATTTTTTTCTTTTCTACTCGCTTTTTTGGGAGATACTGCTCTTTCACGGCCAAGCTTCCTTGCACATATTGCAGCTGTCTCCTCTCTCCCCTTTTCTTCATATACTCCCCTTTATTCCCCCGAAAATATCTTCATGCCCTCTGCTCAGCTTTTCCAATGTCATGAACAGCCGGACAATTTCTGACTCCTTTATGTTCTTTCAAAAATCCTAAGCTTCGCACTTTTTGCTCTGGGATTTTCTTCCATTTCCTCTTCACTTGGACAAATGGCTTTTCTGCTGATGACCTTGCCCAAACTTTTTCTCCCGCAGGTACACACCGGAAAGTCCGGCGGGCAAATGCAAGGATTCTCCACCTCCTTGAAGCTTCGCTTTACAATCCTGTCCTCCAGAGAATGGAAGCTGATAATACAGATTCTTCCTCCCGGATTCAAGGCTTCAATCATGCTCTTCAAGGAATTCTCCAAAACCTCCAGCTCCCGATTTAAGGCAATCCGGATGGCCTGGAACGTTCTTTTTGCAGGGTGACCACCCTGCAGACGAAACTTCATGGGAATGGCATGGGAAATGATTTCTGCCAATTCCTTGGTTGTTTCAATGGGTTTTTCCTGTCTTGCCAAAACAATGTGCTTTGCAATATTTTTTGCAAACTTGTCTTCCCCATAGTCCCTTATGATGTGAAACAAGGAGGATTCGCTGTAGCTGTTCACCAAATCCTTTGCACTAAAGTCCTGTCTTTGATCCATCCGCATATCCAAGGGTGCATCAAATCGATAGGAAAAGCCTCTTTCTTCTTCATCAAACTGATGGCTGGAAACGCCTAAGTCTAAAAGAATCCCGTCCACCTTTTCTATAGAAAGGGAAGATAGGATTTCCGGAAAATGCTCATAATTGTCCCTAATGATGTGAAGCTGCCTGGCAAAGGGCTTTAATCTTTCTGTTGCCGCCAGTATCGCATCCTCATCCTGGTCAATACCGATCAGCTGTCCCTTTTCCCCAAGTCTTTCCAAAATATGGAAGGAATGTCCTCCACCGCCCAGAGTGCCATCCACATAGATGCCATCCTTCTTGATGTTCAGACCCTCCATACATTCTTCAACCATGATACTTTTATGAGAAAATTCCATTATATGCCCATGCCTTCCATGTCTTTAGCCAACTCTTCCGTATCGGAAAAATCATTCTTCTCTTCATAGCTCTCGGCAGACCAGATTTCCGCATAGTCTCCCACACCCAGAAGCATCACATCTTTTTCCAATTCCGCCTTGTCCCGTAAGACCTGTGGAATGAGGATACGTCCCTGTTTATCACACTCCACCGACACTGCACTACCCAGAATATAACGCTTTAACTTTCTTGCCTTTTCACTGGTCATGGGCAAAGCCTGTAACTTTTCCTCCAACTTCTTCCATTCCGGAATTGCGTAGAGGGAAAGACAGCCATCTAATGAACGGGTTAGGAAAAATTCGCTATAACCATCCTCACGGAACTTGGCAGGAATCATCATCCTGCCCTTAGTATCTAAATTTAAATGATACTCTCCCGTAAACATACTTACCACTTTCTCCCACTTTTTCCCACTTCTCCATTATAATACCGAGTTTTCAGGGAAATGGCAAGACAAGATACTAGAATTTTCCCACTTCCTTCCCCTGTTTTTTCGAAAGAACAAAGAAGGAAAATCTCTAAATAGTAAAATGCAGAAAATCGTGAAGAAAAGCCGTAAATTCAAAGCTTTCTCCACTCTATGCTCTCGAAAAAGTCAATACGGAAAGAAGCAACCATGTCAAAAAAGCATAAAAAAAGAAGATGAGCAAAAAGTCATCTTCTTAAAATTTATGTTTTCTATAGATATCCATTTAGACATTTGCAAGGATATTCATTTCGATATTCATTTCGGTAGTCATTTCGATATTCATTTCAATATTCATTTCTATATCCATTTCGATATTTTGCGAATATTTACTTAAACATTGAAACGGAACAGCACCACATCGCCATCCTGCATCACATATTCCTTACCTTCCATCCGAACAAGCCCCTTTTCTCTCGCCGCAGAAAGAGATCCGTTATCCAGCAAATCCTTGTAATTTACCACTTCCGCCTTAATAAAACCTCTTTCAAAGTCGGTGTGAATCTTTCCTGCCGCCTGAGGTGCCTTAGTCCCCTTCTTAATAGTCCAGGCTCTGGTTTCCTTCTCTCCTGCTGTAAGATAAGACATCAACCCAAGCAGAGAATAGGACGCACGAACAATCTTATCCAAACCGGACTCGCTTAAACCAATGGACTCCAGATACTCTCCCTTTTCCTCCTCGGAAAGCTCGGAAATTTCCTGCTCAATCTGGGCGGAAATCACGAAGCTTTCAGAATGGTTCTTCTTCGCATACTCCCGAACCTTTGCCACATGGGGATTACTTCCCCCATCATCCGCAAGACTTTCCTCCGCCACATTGCAGGCATAAATCACAGGCTTTCTGGTAAGAAGCCCGATGCTGTCCAGTAAAGCTCCTTCTTCCTCGTCTGTTTCAAAGTTGATGGCAAGCTTTCCCTCTTCCAGATGAGCATGTAACTTTTCCAAAAGAGCATATTCCTTCTTAGCATCCTTATCATTATTGGCAAGCTTCTTGGTCTTTTGCATTCTTCTGTCCAAAAGCTCCAGATCAGAGAAAATCAGCTCCAACTCAATGGTCTCAATATCTCTGATGGGGTCTACGGAGCCGTCTACATGAATCACATTGTCATCTTCGAAGCAACGCACCACATGCACAATGGCATCCGTTTCCCGGATATTTCCCAAAAACTGGTTTCCCAAACCTTCTCCCTTGGAAGCGCCCCGAACCAGACCCGCAATATCCACAAACTCGATAACCGCCGGAGTGATTTTTTCAGAATGATACAGGTCAGACAAAAGCTTCAAACGCTCGTCCGGCACAGCCACCACGCCCACATTGGGGTCAATGGTACAGAAAGGGTAGTTGGCAGACTCCGCTCCCGCCTTGGTAATGGCATTAAAGAGGGTGGACTTTCCCACATTTGGCAAACCGACAATTCCTAATTTCATATTTTCACTCCTATCTTCTAAATCGACAATTTATGACGAACTTTTCATATGTAATGGGAAATAATAAACCTGAGGTATTATACCATCCCCATGGAGTTCACTCAATAGGACTTTGTCGATCCAGGTTTTATACAACTTTGTCGATCCAGGTTTTATATAAACTGTGCCCACATAATCGGTACACATTCTAGAGATCCATCCTTTTGATAATCCTTTGTGTATAGCAATATTTCACGCATTATTCTTGCATTCTCATAAATATAGCCCAAATTAGCCTGTAACTTACCATTTAAAAGCTTGGAATATATATCATTTTCTGTAAAATCCTTATCTTTAAAGGCAAGAGTAACAAACAGACCAATATCAGCAGTAAGCAATTTAAACATTGTTAAATCCTTATTTTGTACCATGCCCTGTCTCGGATCATTGGCATAATATGCTACCAATACTGTCCCTGAATCTCTCAGTTCATACATCTGCCCTAATATATCTCCAGCTCTGCTCCCTCTCAAAACACTTGATACCTGATACCTGGATGCATTTCCCATGAGCTGAGCAGGAATTGCATCAAAAAGTGCCGATATCTTTCCGCTTGGATCAATCTTACGAAAATCATCCTCCAGAGCCCCGCGAAATTCTTCATAATCTTATATTTCAATACCGCAAAATCGTCAATTTATATTTAGCCATTTTCCTCATATTCGTTAATTGTATTTGCTAAATCGGCTCATTGATTTGCTTTCTGTGAAATTGTTCTATCTGTTGTATAAAACAATCCGATTTTTTTCTATCTAGGATGATACTTACATTTTTCAGCTTATTTAGTTTCTTCTCATGCAAACCATAAAGAACGGGATTCCTAATTTTTATGGTCATCTTCAGACAATGAAACGGACGATTCTTCGTTTTTATTTGTTCTATATCTTCAAGTTTAAATTTAAAATGTAATACACTCCGTCCTCTACTTCCATAAGTATAGTATTGAACAACTTCGTTTTCATAAATTTCTAATTTCACTCCATTTATGAAGAGATAATATCCCATAAACCATACAAGGAGCGGAGCGATAATCAGCACAATGGCTATAATCAGTTTATCTGAAAAGTCAGTATGATAACGCATAAGATACTTCAGTACCCAGATAACAATAAAAGAAAATACTACCATGGATAAGCAGCCTATCCTATTAAAGTTAGACTTGTGAGGATAGGTCAAGACAAGTTTTGGTTCCTCTTGCAAAATATCTAATTTCATATTTTCCCCTGTCTTTCGTATCCTTTCCTTTTTGAAAATTTGTATTTTCATACTCTCTATAGGGTATTGCTCGGCAACTAAAATTACCATTAGAGGTCGAACTTCTTGACTCCTACAAATGTGCTACCGGATTAAGGTATGCATACATTATATTACTCAATCATTATTCTTAATTTTCTTGCACTCCCTATCACATCTTCCCATTCTAATGCACCTACGTAATAGTTCGTTTTACGGTAGTTATTCCATAGCTGCTTCATTGTTTCATCATCAGCAATTTTATTGATAACATCATCTATTGTCCTAATCAGCTCAATGGACCCCCTTTTCTTGCAAGTAGCATAAAATGCAGCTTTCATTGTATCTCTGTCAATAGTTTCTGCATCTTGCTCAAGTAATACACGTATATCATAAAAATCTCTCATTCTGGTATTCGCTTCTGCCCTTATCATGATAGTTTCCAGCTTTTCCGCAAGAAGCGTTTCCAAATTGTAAGCCCAAAGATCAATTGATCTGTCCTCAATGATAAGTGGTAACTTATATTCAATCGCTCCCGGTGTAATCTCATCACCGGTTGAAATATCCATCTTAATGGTCTGCTTTAGCTTATCCATAGTGCAGTCTATCATAAAACGAAGACCTTCATACTCGTGGCCTTCCATAATATCCTGCACCTTAGTTATATGAAATAAAACTCCATCCTCTAAGCCAATTGCCATTATTTCTTCCAAAATTTTTTGTGCTGAGCTTTTATTTAGTGGAAGTGATTTTACGGTAGTATCTACATCCATAGTTGAACGCATATCAACGCCCACCAAAGAAGACACCAGAAGTCCTCCCTTTAGTACAAAGTTATCTCTATACTTTGATAAAGAAACTCTCTCCAGAAGTCTTTCCATCAGATATATTCTTAGCATTATCTGGAATTTGTCACTGTTTCCACCTGCTTTGTTTTTTATCTTTGCCTTTACAGCTGTAGCGCTTTTCATCATAGTAATACCTCTGTATATTGTCTCACCTTATCCGAAATTCCCATGATGCGAGCATATTCCATGAGCTTATGGATATTTTTGTCACTACCCGAAAAATAAGTTCTCAAAGCCATCTGGAATACTTGAATATCCATTCTATTTTTATTCTTGATAATATCACAAATACAGCGCTCTCTATCATAGATTCGTACTGTATTACCGATAAAGGTCTTCTCCTCTGTCAAGCCAAGCTCTATCCATTCCGGTCTTACAGTATGAACTATAATACCTTTATCTTTTAGATGTTTCGCATTATACCCTCGTCCAACAGTAACCACCGGTGCAAAAGGTTCTCTATCGGAAAGATTATGAATATACAAAGCTGTCTCATGAGAAAAAATAATTTTTCTATTTCTAAGCTGAATCAAATATAGTCTATCTTCCCATGCATCAGGCGAGATATATATGCCGGGAGCCACCTTTTCCATTTCCCTCTTACGGACATAATCCAGAACTGCAGATTTTGATACTCCTTCATTTTGAGCATCAATTAATCGAATATATCCATTCTGTTCTTCAAGTAATTGATCAAAGATATTTACTTCGTTCATATGAGCACCCCCATTCGCTATAATTTTAAAATTTAGTAGCGAAAAGGTCAATACTTTCTCGCTACGATAATATCTT
This sequence comes from Oribacterium sp., assembly GCF_057249185.1. Taxonomy (NCBI): domain Bacteria; kingdom Bacillati; phylum Bacillota; class Clostridia; order Lachnospirales; family Lachnospiraceae; genus Oribacterium; species Oribacterium sp. Next base: position 3,542 of record NZ_DBHIGR010000035.1, on the reverse strand, counting down.
TGTGTAGCGAGAAAGTATGTATCTATTCAGACCATCTATATTCTCTTATCCTTCAATTTTTGCCGAGATCATTCCTTTCTTAAGACTGCCGCTAACTGCGATGCTGTGTCCTAAGAAAAGCGCATCATCATCAAGATAAGCGTTAAAGGAACCTCCTGCTGTCACCCAAAGCAAACTTAGACTGATTCTTTTTGCAAAGCTTTCTTCTGTAATTAAAGCAGCCTCTTCTTCAGATTCTGCCCATTCACAGGCAAGTTTCGTAAGCTCTTTGGCAGCAAAACTACGCAGGTCCGCATCCCATTTTTCCTGTTCCAAAACCATTGTTTTCAGAAGATTTTTCGCCTTTGTTATACCGCTCTTATTATCCTTGTCTACATATAAGGAAATATGAATCTTGCCACGAAGCCAGGCTATGTTTCCCTCAAAGCTTTTAAGCAGCTTATCATAAGTTAGCTCACCCAATACATCATCCTGCAAAACCACGGGTTTTCTATATTCTATAAGTATTTTTTCAAGCTCCGGACAAACTGCATTTTTCTCAAGAACTTTTACCACTAAAAAATAGTTCTTTGCAGGCAAAGCTCCCTCAGGAACTTCCTCAGGCAGCTTTTCACGCACCCTTAGTTTGTAAATGGTTTCCTCTTCAAACTGAAATGGAGGCTCCTCCTTGTCCATAACCGGAAATTCGAGCCGCCCTTCTTCTTTGTGAAGCTCTCCTGTTTCACAGTCCACATAGGCTAAGAAATACTCATCCCATTCCCAAAACCCATTTCGGAGACTTCCTCCGCCTCCTTCATGCCTTAGGACAATGATTTCTCTTTCCTTTTTCTCAAAAGAATCTTCCCATTCTGAAAGCGTCAATTTATTTCTACGCCTCATGTACTCCAGTAGGTTCATACTTTTCCTCCGATAAAGCTATTTATCCGTCAACGGAAAAATGTTCCGGCTTCTCAAATGTATCATTTGAAAATTCAAACTCAAAGATATGGCAATCATCAAAGCTCTGGTCGCAGTAAGTCACTGTTTCCTGATTATAGTCAATGATAGGTTTCCCAAGATTTTTTTTAACATCTTCTTTGCTTATATCTCCGTACATTATCCTAAGGTCAGGCAACATAAAGTCAATTATTCGATCCAAATTATCTTTATAATTCTTTGCTAATGCTTTCACCTTATTTATATATTGCTCTTTAGGCTCTTCATCCCAAGAAAAAATCAAGTCTTCATACTGATAAACGTACTGCCGCAAGCTTTCATCAAATTCCATGCTTTCCTCCATGCAATTCCAAATGATTTCAAAGCATCGATACCTTTCGGATGAACCTTCCTCTTATCGGACAAAATTTGTAGCTATCCCCTCTTCTTGCTCCGGTAAACCGTATTTTTCTTTTCCAAGGGCAATGCTCTTCATTAAAAAAGCCATATTTCTTGCCAGGGTTCTCATGGTTTGCAAGCCTTCCAAATCTTCCTTCGCCTCTCCTTTTTCGCATCCGTGCACGCTGTTCCAGTATTGACTGGAGGCTACCGGCATTCCCGCGATTGTGAAATACTTATTTAATTCATCAAAGGTGGCAGATAAACCGCCTCGTCTTGCCACAACCACACTGGCGCCCACCTTCATGGTCTTATCAAAATGTGTACTGTAGAACAGTCTGTCCAGACAGGCAATCAGGGTAGCATTTGCGGAAGCGTAATAAACCGGAGATGCCAGCACCAAAGCATCTGCCGCTTCAAACTTCTCTGCCAGCTCATTTACAGGGTCATTGAAGACACATTTTCCATTTTTATAACAATATCCACAGGAAATACAGCCTCGTATATCTTTATTTCCAATTTGTACCACATCTACTTCTATACCTTCCTGCTCAAATATCTTTACCATCTCCGCGAGGGCAATGCTTGTATTGCCCCCGATGCGAGGACTTCCGTTAATCATCAATACTTTCATAAAATCTTCTCCTGATTTTTTTGTATCTCCTGTATAGGCATTTCTGTTATGCACTTCCTGTTATGCTTTTCCTGTTATGCACTTCCTGCTATGCATTTCTGTTATACATTTCCTGTTATGTACTACCTGTTATATATTTCTATTACGCCCTTACAGTGATTCCCTGAAAATCTCTGCAATATCCTTCTCTAAAAGGGGCGCCCAGGCCTCTTCCAGGCCTTCATTTTCAGCAACATGCTTTGCCATTTCATCGATTCTCTTCTCATCAATTCCCACATCTTTAAGATGCATAGGAATGTTAATGGATTCGAAGAACTTGTAGGTTGCATCAATTGCCTGCTCCGCAATCGCAAACTTATCTTGCTTCTCATCGATTCCGAATACATTTACGCCATATTTTACAAAACGCTCCACCGTCTTTTCATTTAAGATATGCTTCATCCATCTCGGAGTGATAATGGCCAAGCCCTCTCCATGGGTAATATCATAGTAGGCGGAAAGCGCATGCTCCATGCCATGGCAAGGCCAGCCGGATTCACTGTTTCCAAGGGAGTAAATGCCGTTACAACCATAGGTACAGCAAAGCATCATCTCTGCCCTTGCCGTATAGTCTTCCGGATTCTCCAAACATTTCCTTGTATTAATCATCAGGCTCTTTAAGGCCGCTTCCATAAAACCGTCATTTAAGAGGGTAGAGTCCTCACAGAAATACTGCTCCATAATATGATTCATGGCATCCGCACAGCCTGCTGCGGTTTGTTTTTTAGATACTGAGAAGGTATAAGTCGGATCCAAAAAGGAAACCGCAGGGTAAAGAAGGGGATCACTATAGCTCGTCTTATCATTGGTCTCCGTTCTGGAAATCACACCTCCTGCATCATATTCACTTCCTGTTGCGGAAAGCGTAATAATATCCACAATCGGGAGCGCTGCCTTGGCTTTCACCTTATAAGTAATCAAGTCCCAAGGGTCTCCCTCATATTTTGCTCCTGCGGCAATGGCCTTAGTGCAGTCCAGTACACTGCCCCCTCCCACCGCAAGAATCACATCAATCTGCTTTTCCTTACAGATTTTCACCCCATCCAATACGCTGGGATCATACTTGGGATTGGGTTGAATATCGGGAAGCTCATAAATCTCATAGCCCTTTAAAAGCTCCTTTACCTTGTCATAAAGTCCAATCTTTTTGATACTTCCGCTTCCGTAGCTAAGCAGAATCCTTTTTCCGAACTGCTTCATCACTTTCGGAAGTTCTTCAATCACGCCCTTTCCGAAGATGAGTCTTGTCGGTGTCTGATAATCAAAATTTTGCATGGTTAACCTCCTGTATTCTCTTCCGATTTTATTGTGTCATTTATCGGGTCATTTATTGGGTCATTTATCGGGTCATTTATTGGGTCATTTATCGGGTCAGCTTGAACCGATAGAAGCTTTCCACATTTTCCTCTGATTTCCTTTGTTCTACTTTAACTCAAGATAGATTATATTTTAGCCCCCACATATTTGCAAATTCAAGCTTTATTTCGCTTACAGCTCGTTCTGTTATATTTCCATTTTTCATTTATACAGGCGTTTAAATCAAGATAAAAAAATA
>NZ_DBHIGR010000034.1:0-15669 GCF_057249185.1 Oribacterium sp. | reverse complement strand
TCATAAGGGCTCCTATGGAAAATGTCTGATTCTTGCAGGAGCGGAGGGAATGGCCGGAGCGGCTTATTTTGCGGCTTTATCCGCTTATCGATCCGGTACTGGGCTTGTGAAGCTCTGTAGTGCAAAGGAAAATTTGGGGATTTTACAGACCTTGATTCCGGAGGCTATTATTCTTTCTTTTTCGAAGGAGAAGGAGCATTTTAAAGAAGTGGAAAATGCAATAGAATGGGCGGATTTTCTGCTCTTTGGTCCGGGAATGGGTACAGGGGAAGAGGCAAAAGAGCTATTGCGCTTAGTTTTGGAAAAGGGAAGAGTCCCTTTGCTGATTGATGCGGACGGGCTTAATCTTCTTTCAAGGGATTCCGCCTTACAAGCTTTGGCAAAAGCCTATGGAAGGAAGTCTCTTTTATTTCTAACTCCTCATCTTATGGAGTTTTCCAGACTTTCGGGAAAAAGCCTTACAGAAATCGAAAATCAAGGAGGAAAAATTGCAAAATCCTTTGGAAAAGAGTACCATTGTATCTTGCTGTTAAAGTCTCACGATACCATGGTGATTTCTCCGGAGGGGGAACTGGTTTATCACAGGAAGAAAAGCTGTGCCGCCCTAAGTAAGGGAGGCTCCGGGGATGTGTTTGCCGGAAGTTTGGCCGGGATTTATCTGATTTTAGAGGAAGAATCTAAGCGAAAAGAGAAAGTCGGTTTGTCTCAGGAGATGATGCCTTTAAAGAATTCCGATAAAGAAAAAGAAGATAAGACCGCAAAGCAAATCCGGCAAGGCTGTATAGCGGCTATTTTGTCTTGTGAGGCGCAGATTTTATCAGGAGAACTGGCCGCCAAGGAATGGGGTGAGCACGGCGTCCTGGCCGGAAACATTGCCAATGCCATGGGGAAGGCTCTGGAACTTTTGGAAGAGCAGGGATGTTCGATAGACTAAGGCTAAAAAGCTAAGACATTTGCCAAAGAGTAAATCAGGGAATCTGTCAAGCTAAAACGAATTAAAGAAGACAGATCAAAGAAGACAGATCAAAGAAGACGGTAAAAGAAGGTAAGCGAAGAAATGTGTTTGGGAAGAGAAAGCTATGGCAGAACCTATGCGGTAGTGGAGTTAAGTTATTTACAGGATAATATCAAAGCAGTGAAATCCCATCTTCGGGAGGGGATGCAGTTTTGCGCCGTAGTGAAAATGGATGCCTATGGCCATGGAATCGTGGAGGTGGCCAGAGCTGTAGAGGAGGAATGTTCTCTCTTTGGGGTAGCCACCATTGAAGAAGGAATTATATTACGAAAGGGCGGAATCACCACACCCATATTGATTTTGGGGGTGGTTCCCAAGGGGCAGTACAGAAGTCTTTGGCACTATGACATTATGCCCTCTCTGTTCACCAGGGAGCAGGGAGAAGCGCTCTCCACTATTGCCAAGAAGGAAGGGAAGAGCCTACCCTGCCATTTGGCTTTGGACACCGGAATGGGAAGAATCGGCATTCAGGTAGAGAAAGAGGACGCTGTAGAATTGGGACTGGAGCTTTTCTCTTTGAGCGGAATTGAAATCTGCGGTATTTTTTCTCATTTTGCTTGCTGTGACGAAAGGGATAAGTCTTATACGGAGATGCAGGAAAGGCGTTTTGCGGACTATCTTAAGGCTTTAGAGGAGAGAGGAATCAAGCTTCCCCTCTGTCACCTTTCCAACTCTGCGGGAATTTTAGAGGGACGGGGAGTGCAGTACGATATGGTGCGGGACGGCATTGCGATGTATGGGCTTTATCCCTCCAAGGACATGCAAAGAAAGCTATCCTTGAAACAGGTTCTCTCCTGGAAGGCCAAAATCAGTCATATTAAAGAAGTTCCGGCAGGAGAAGCCATTTCCTACGGCGCTAGCTTTATCGTAAAGGAACCCATGCAGGTGGCAACGGTTCCGGTGGGATACGGAGACGGTTATCCGAGAGTCCTTTCCAATAAAGCAAAGGTCTTGGTGGGAGGAAAACCATGCCCCATTCTTGGCAGAGTTTGTATGGATCAGTTTATGGTTGATGTGAGCCATACAGAGGCGGAAATCTTTCAGGAAGTCACTCTTCTGGGACAGGAGGGAGAGGAAGAGATTTCTCTTTATGATTGGGAGGAATGGGGCGTTTTTTCCTATGAATTCCTCTGCAACCTGGGAAATCGAGTGCCGAGAGTTTACAAAATGAAGGGAAAATGGGTGGGAACCTATGATCCCCTGTCTTCCTTGCATATCGAGGAGTATCAGGAGGAAGAAGGCTAAATCCGGAAATAAGCCTATTAAGCTACTATGCGGATGGAGTCATAACCGGAACAAAATGTTCTAAAAAAATTCAGAGACCCCGAGGCAAAGAAGTGGCTCGCTTTGTGGAACGACTTGTTTTTTGGAAAAAAACTTGCATAGAAGGGGAAGACTGGATAATATAGAAAAATATTATAGAAAGTAGGAGATAAGCATGTCAGGACATTCAAAATACTCAAACATTAAAGCAAAGAAAGAGAAAAATGATGCCGCAAAGGGAAAGATTTTTACCATTATCGGTCATGAAATCGCCTTAGCCGTAAAGCAGGGAGGAACGGATCCTGCCAGCAACTCCAAGCTAAAGGACGTTATTGCCAAGGCAAAGGCTAACAATATGCCCAACGATACCATTCAGAACGGTATTAAGCGTGCAGCAGGTGCTCTGGACACGGTAAACTTTGAAGAGTTGCAGTACGAGGGCTATGGGGTAAACGGTGTAGCCATTATTGTTAAGGTATTGACCGACAATAAGAACCGTTCTGCAGCGGATGTTCGTTCCGCCTTCACAAAGGGAAAGGGAAGCCTGGGAAGCCAGGGCTCCGTATCCTTCCTTTTTGAGGAAAAGGGACAGATTATTCTGGATAAGGAAGAAATGGAAGACTTAGGCCACGATGCGGAAGCCTTGATGGATATGGCGATTATGGCCGGTGCCGAGGATTTACTGGAAAGAGATGATTACTATGAGATTCTCACTGACCCCACCGAGTTTTCCTCCGTACGAGAAAAGCTGGAGCAGGAGAACCTGCCTATGGCGGAAGCCGACGTGGTTATGATTCCGGGAAATACCGTTTCCGTAACCGACGAAGAAGCGGTGAAGAATTTAAGAAAGACTCTGGATCTTTTGGACGCATCCGATGATGTACAGAATGTCTATACGAATTGGGAAGAAGAATAGGTCTGACTTTCTGGCAAAGGGCAGAAGAAAAAGAGAATATAGAGCTGGAAACAAATTTCTATTTCATACAGAATAGGTCTGGAATGGGGGCAATCTGAGCCCGCCGGTACTTGCGAAAAACGAAGGAACTGAAGTTTTTCGCTTAGTATCCGCTGCAGGGCGAGGTTTTAGCGGGAGCGTGCCCCAATTCCAGACCTATACTGTTATGAAATGCTTAAAATTCATCTTCTCTTTTTCTTCCTCTACACTTTACCAGGGGAAGTCTTTAATCTCTTCTAATTTCAGTTTTGGGCTTACCAGAATGGAATAGTTCTGATGATAAATCACAAAGCCGGGGGCGGCTCCGGGAACCTTCTTTAGGTTCTTCTTCTGGGTATAATCCACCTCCACCTTTTGGCTGCTGCCTTCCGAAGAGAAGTAGGCGGCCAGCTCTGCGGCTTCTTCAAAGAGTCGATCGGGAAGCTCTTCCAAATCCTTTCCCTCTGTTTTAGCAATCACATGGGAGCCGGGAATATTTTTTCCATGGAACCAAAAGTCTTTTCCCTCTGCAATCTGGAAGCTGAGAATTTCATTTTGCTGGTTATTTTTTCCCACATAGAGAAGATAGCCGTCTGAAGAACGGAAAAGTCTCGGCTTGGACTGGTCTTCCTTTCGCTGTTTTTTCTTCTTTCCGCTGACTTTTTTGATAAAGCCGAAGTCTCCCATTTCTGCCCTTATGGCATCCAGATCCCCTGCACTTTCCGCAAGCTGAATACTGTTCATAATGGACTGGAGGTGGTAGAGCGTTTTTTTGCTTTCCGCTACCTGCTCTAAAAGATTCTGCTCCGTCCTCTTGGCCTTATCATATTTTTCAAAATACTTCTTGGCATTTTCCATAGGAGAAAGAGTAGGATCCAAGGGGATTTTTTCTTCCTTTCCCGTGTAGTAATTTTCGCACTGGAGCTCTTTCTCGCCTCCTGTAAGGCTATAGCCGTAGGTGGTTAAGAGTTCTCCGTAGATTCTGAATTTATCCTTTTTCTCCGTGTCCTTTAACTGCTTTTCCTGTAATGCCAGCTTTTTATTACAGCGCTCCAAGAGGGTATGGCATTGCTTCTTTAAGTCTGTGGATTTTTGCCGGACTCTGTCGTCCCTTTCCTTATTTCCGTAGTATTGAAGGAGGAGGGCAGAGGGGGAAGCAATGTATTCTTCGGAAAATGCCGGATTACCCTTGTATTGTTGGACGGGGAGAGCGGAAAAATCAAAGGCCTTTTCCCCTTCATACAAAATGACCGGATGAAAATCCTTTTCCTGAATCGTTTTCCGAAAGGCCAAAATGGCTTCCTTAACTTGCATCCCTTCCTCCGAAGATAAGGTATTGGAGATTTTATCGATAGGGAGACCGGCATCAAGACAAAGCTCTCTTGCCAACAAAGGGCTAAGTCCGGAAAAGCTTTGGAAGAGAGTTTCCCATAAGGGGAGGGAATCTTTCTCCAAGAGAGTATCCAGTTCCTCAATAGGAAAGGATAAAATATTTTCCTTATGGAAGGCATCCGGAATGAAATATTCCCTTCCGGGAAGCACTTCTCTTACAGAGGACTGGCTCAGGGAAATTCTCTTTATGGCATCTAAAATCGTATAATCCTCTTTCAGTAAAATGATGTTGGAATACTTCCCCATGATTTCTACAGCCAAATGCTTAATGCCTACATCCCCCAGCTCATCTCTATGGGAAATATCCAAAAAGAGCACTCGCTCCAGCCCTTCCTCCGTAAGCTTTAGAGAAGCCTGTCGAATGCTTTGAATGATGCCGTTTCCGATATGCTTCCGAAGGGACATACAAAAGCTGGGGGCGGTGATCGGCGCGGTTTTTCCTTCATTTGCCAAATATAGAAGGGGGAAGGAGGGGTTGGCAGAGAGGTGGAGAATCTCCGTGTTCTTTTCCTTCTTAATAAAAAGCTGTAACTCATCCTTTTCACTTTGGATAATTTTGGAAATCTTTCCGCCTAAAATACGCTCCTGAAATTCCGCAATGCACGCTGCAAGATACAATCCGTCAAATGCCATGAAAACCGTCCTTTTCCACTTGAAATAGTAAATCCACCTTGCTATCATACTGGAATACCGGCCTGTAAGTTTGGTGGTTTATGTGTAAATAGAATTGCCAAAAGGAAAGTTCTTTATCCTTTCCGGCTATGGCTTTTCCTTTGTTTTTGTAGGAAAAGCTACAAAGAGGATAAAGTAAAGGCATGAAAAATGCAAGAGAGGGGGCTTTATGAGTATCAAAAGTATGACAGGATTCGGCCGCTGCGTGGGAGAGAAGGATTGCTCCGGTATCACAGTGGAAATCAAGTCGGTTAATTCCCGTTTTTTAGACCTGTCCATGCGCCTGCCCCGGACTATGCAGCATCTGGAAATGAAGTGTAGAGAATGGGTGAAGGAAAGAATTTCCAGAGGAAAGGTAGAAATCTTTGTTTCCCTGGAGGACAGCACGGAAAAAAAGAAGAAGCTTGTCCTTAGGGAAGATTTATTGGATGCCTATGTGGAAAGCATTAAAAAAGTAGCCGAAAAATATTCTCTTCCTTATAAACTGGATGCCAAGGAGCTGGTGTTCTTCCCGGAAGTGGCTCAGATTGTGGAAGGAGAGGAAGAAGATCGGGAGGAAGCTCTTTTCCTGGCTATGGAGCTGGCAATGACAGAGTTTCAAAAGGCCAGGGAGAAGGAAGGAAGCAATTTAAAAAGGGATATTCTTTTAAAGCTTTCGGAAATGCAGGAAGGCATTGAGTTTATTAAAGGAAAAGAAGGGGATATTCAAAGAGCCTACGGGGAGCGTCTTCGGAAGAAGATGGAGGAGCTTCTCTCCGGAAGAGAGGTGGAGGAAGGAAGAATTTTGCAGGAAGTGGCGATTTTTGCCGATAAGGTGAGCACGGATGAGGAAATCACAAGACTGCAAAGTCATATCCAAAGAATGGCGAAGCTTTTAGAGGAAGAGAATCCAATAGGAAGAGATCTGGATTTCCTTTTGCAGGAGATGAATCGGGAAAGCAATACCATTTTGTCCAAGGCCAATGATTTATCCGTATCCGAGAAGGCTTTAAAACTGAAAAATCATATCGAAAAGATTCGAGAGCAGGTACAGAATATAGAATAAGGGAAGCAGGAAATAAGAATGGAAAAGCATAAAGAAAAGGGAATTTTGGTGGTGGTTTCCGGGTTCTCCGGAGCAGGGAAGGGAACGATTATGAAGAATCTGACCCAAAAGTATGACAACTATGCCCTGTCCATTTCCGCAACAACAAGAGCGCCAAGGCCGGGAGAGGAAGAGGGAAAATCCTACTTCTTCGTCAGCAAGGATCGCTTTGAAGAGATGATTGACCGGGATGAGCTGGTGGAATACGCCAAGTATGTGGACAATTATTATGGAACCCCCAGAAAGTTTGTGGAGGATTGCCTCAATGAAGGAAAGGATGTCATTCTGGAGATAGAGATTCAGGGCGCCTTGAAGATTAAGAAAAAGTTCCCCGACAGCCTTTTGATTTTTATGGCACCGCCTTCCGCAGAGGAGCTTAGAGCCAGATTGATCGGCAGAAACACCGAGGATGAGGAAACGGTTAATAAACGCTTAAGTCGTGCTATTGTAGAGGCGGAAGGCGTGGAGGCCTATGACTATATTCTTGTGAATGCAGATATTGACACATGCACGGAAAAACTGCATAATTTAATCCGTGCCTCTCATGATCGGGCAGAGGTACATTTGGATCTGATTGAAGAAATCAGAAAGGACTTAAGGAGGATAGAAGATGCTACGTCCAACGTATAATGATTTAATAGAATCTATGAACCGCAATAGAGAAGAGGGGGAATTGGAAGTACAGTCTCGCTATTCCGTAGTAATTGCCAGTGCGAAGAGAGCCAGACAGCTGATTGACGGAGAGGAGCCTTTGATTAAGGGAGAAGAGGGAAAGAAGCCTCTTTCCATGGCGATTGAAGAGATTTCCCGTAACCTTGTCAACGTGGAAAAGGGCTTGGATTATGAGGATGAGCCTATTATTATTCCGGAGAAGGAAGAGTACTCTCGTTATGCCATCGATGATGATTTAGACGATGATGAGGATGTAGAGGAAGATCCGGAAGAAAAGGACGAAGAGGAAGACTACTCCGAAATGGATGAGGAAGAGGAAGACTTCGGAGAAGACGATTATCAGTCTGATAGTGAGGCCTAATGAAGCTTTATCTGGAGAGCTTAGGCTGTGATAAAAATAGAGTAGACGCGGAGAAGCTGCTTTTTGAGCTGTTAGAGAAATATCCCGGTTCCTCCGTTACCGATGAGCCAAGTGAGGCGGAGATTGCCATTGTGAATACCTGCTCCTTTATCGGTCCTGCCAAGGAAGAAAGTATTCAGTGTATTCTGGATTTGGCGCAATACAAGGAAACGGGAAAGCTGGAGAAGCTTATTGTGGCAGGTTGTCTTGTGGAGCGCTACAAGGATGAGATTCGGAAAGAGCTTCCGGAGATTGATGAAATTACTTCCGTAAAGGATTATGTGAAGAGACTGGACCATCAGATGGCCAGGGTAGAAAGCGGAGAGAAGTACAGTCGCTACTTAAAAATTGCGGAGGGCTGCGATAAATATTGCAGCTACTGCATTATTCCAAGGCTTCGCGGCCATTATCGTTCCATTCCCAAAGAGCTGGTCTTGGAAGAAGCAAGAGCTTTGGTTTCGGAAGGGGCCGGGGAGCTGATTTTGGTTGCCCAGGAGACCACTCTTTACGGTACGGATCTTTATAAAAAGAAGGCTTTAGCTGAACTTTTGGCGGAGCTTTCCGAGATTCCGAATCTTCAGTGGATTCGGATTTTGTACTGCTATCCGGAGGAAATAGAACCGGAGCTGATTCAGGAAATGAAGAGAAATCCGAAGGTATGTCATTATCTGGATCTTCCTATACAGCATGCTTCCGACAGGATTTTAAAGAGGATGAACCGTAGAACCAGAAAGGAAGAGCTGAAAGAAAAGATCGCTCTTTTAAGAAAGGAAATGCCGGATATTGCCTTGCGTACCACGATTATTACCGGCTTTCCGGGAGAGACGGAAGAGGATTTCCAAGAGGTTTTGGACTTTATTTCGGAAATGCGTTTTGATCGTCTGGGAGCCTTCCCATATTCTCAGGAAGAGGGAACCAAGGCTGCGGAGATGGAGGATCAGATTCCGGAAAAGCTGAAAAATCAAAGACTTTCTCAGATTATGGAGCTGCAGCAGAACATTGCTTTCCGCAAGGCGGAGGAGCAGAAAGGAAGAAAGCTGAAGGTTTTGGTTTGCGGCTATGATGAGGAGGAACAAAGAGTGCTTTGCCGTTCCTATATGGATGCTCCGGATGTGGACAGCTATCTCTATGTTTTCGGAGAGAAAAAGGAAGTGGGAAGCTTCCTATATGCGAAGGTAGTAGATACGGAAGGCTATGATTTGATAGGAGAATGGTGTGAATCTGCCGAATAAATTAACGCTGTTACGAGGAATTCTGGTTCCTTTCTTTGTGTTTTTTATCCTTTTAGAGGGTGGAAACAATCTTCTTTACCGCTATATCGGTTTGGGAATTTTCTGCTTTGCCTCCTTTACGGATTTTTTAGATGGCTATCTGGCCAGAAAGAATCATTTGGTAACCAATTTTGGAAAATTCATGGATCCTTTGGCGGACAAGCTTCTGGTATGCTCTGCCTTAATTTGCTTGATTCCCCTGGGAGAGCTGCCGGCTTGGTATGTGGTCATTTTAATTGGAAGAGAGTTTGTGATTTCCGGTTTTCGATTGGTTGCGGCAGATCATAATATCGTTATTGCCGCATCCATCTTTGGAAAAGCGAAAACAGCCAGTCAAATGGTTATGATTATTCTGCTTCTTTTACAGATTCCTGCTTTGGCTTTTGTAAATCGGATTTTTATTGTTTTATCTTTAGTGCTCACCATTCTTTCCTTGGTGGACTATGTATATAAAAATCACAGGGTGATTTCAGAGGGAGGCTTTTAATGGGAGATAAAAAAGAAAAGAAGGTTTTAGTGTATAATAGTGAGGCGCCCATTGAAGAACAGGTGGTTTCTCTACTGAAAGGTTTAAAGAAAACCATCACCACCGCCGAAAGTATAACAGGCGGCATGATTTCCGCCGCTATTACTTCCGTAGAGGGAGCTTCCGAGTGTTTTAAGGTTGGCTATGTCAGTTATTCCAACAAAGCAAAAAGGAAGTTGCTTTCCGTTAAGAAGGAGTTATTACGAAAGGAAGGAGCAGTTTCCTCCTCTGTAGCAAAGGAAATGGCTATTGGGGCTATGATGGAATCCGAGGCGGATTTGGCGGTTGCCGTAACCGGCAATGCAGGTCCTACTGCCTTGGAGGATAAAGAAATCGGTTTGGTTTACATTGCGGTTTGTGCCGGAGGAAAGACAAAGGTAGAAGAGTATCATTTTACGGGAACTCGAAAAGAAATCCGGGAACAATGCTGTAACACCGCATTGGTGATGGTAAGAAACTATCTTTTGGAAAAAATGACTTAATATGCGTTTTTCAAAATCTTTACAGTTTGGTGAAAGAGCCAAGAACTACATTCCCTATTTGATGGAGAATTTAAGAGAGGGACATACGGTTCCCATGTGCTATTTAATCTACTCCGGCTTGGGAAATAACCTATATGAATTTTATGGGGCTCCCCATTGGTCCTTGCCCACATTTCCCAGGAAAGAGGAAGAAATCCTTGGGGTGGCTTATGGCTATAAAGATGCCCTGTTGCTGGTGTCCGGGATGACCCGGCAAGCATTGGAGGAAGAAAGGAAATGCTCCTTGTCTTAGGGATTCTAAAATGGATATTGCTGATTATTCTTATCCTATTTTTGCTCCTTCTTTTCTTGCTTCTTCTGCTCTTGCTTCTTCCCTTTCGTTATGAAATCTTCGGGGAGAAGGAAAGAGAGGAGAAATTACCAAGGGGAAGAGGGAAAATTACTTATCCCGGTTTAAAAATTTCCGGAAGCTTTCAAGAGGGAAAATTAGAATATAAGGGAAAGTTTTTGTTTTTTACTCTTTTTGAGAGCGACAAGGAAGAGAATTCTGAAAAGAACGAAGACGCTTCTCGAAATGTAGAAGGTTCGGGACAAGAAGCAGAACTCGAAGAGGAAGAAAATTGATGAAGGCTATGGAGAAAATCCTTTCCATCCCTAAGAAGACCATACGGAAAGGGAAGGAAATAAAAAAGAAAATCCGGATGCTTACCCAGGAAGAAACAAAGGAAATGCTTGTCCTTGTTTTTCGTCAGATTCTCTATCTTCTTCATCATGCCAGAATCAGAAATTGGAAGGGGGAGCTTTATCTTTCCATGGAGGATCCCTACATTTTGGGACAGGTTTTGCAGGGAATAGCAATTTTATCCCCATTCCTCGGAGATTCCCTGCATGTTTATCCGGAATTTGATGACTCCTATTACTACGGAGAGCTTAAGGCAAAGGGAAAGTTTCGTTTGATCCATATCGTTATCGTGGCTGTTCGTCTTCTTCGGAACAGGAAGTTCCGAGAATTGCTTTTTAAGGGAGGAAATGATGGCAAATCATAATACACAAGAATTACTGAACGCCCTGTTTCAAGGCTTGGATGGTTTTGTCCAGTCGAAAACCGTGGTGGGAGAGCCCATTGTTGTGGGAAACACTACCCTGATTCCTCTGATGGAAGTAAGCTGCGGAATGGCCAGCGGTGCCTTTATGAAGGAGAATCAGAAAAAGGGGGATGGAGGAGCGGGAGCCATGAGCTCCAAAATCACTCCTGCGGCTATGCTGATTATTCAAGATGGCAGAACAAAGCTCATTCGTGTGAAGAACGAGGATGCTTTTTCCAAGATTATTGATATGATTCCCGAGGCGATTGATAAGATTACCGGAGGAAGTCGGGTAACAAAGTCTGCGGAAGATTTGGCGGAAGAAAATCTGGAAAGTTTAAAGCGGAAAACAGACACAAAAGCCAAGGAGAAGCTTTCCAAGGAGAGTTCTGCTACAGTGATAGATTTGCCGGAGGATGAAGATATCGAAGAAATCGATCTGGTGGATATTGATTTGACAGAGTAAAAGGGTGAATAAAGGATAACTTCCATTAGTTTTTGGAAAAAAGTAAGAAAGCCCTTGCAAGAAACTATTCTTTTTGCTATTATATTTTAGTCGCTGTTTTGCGGTGGAACTTTTAAAAGAGGGAGGTGCAATCATGGCTAAGTGTGCTATTTGTGAGAAGGCAGTGCATTTCGGCAATCAGGTAAGCCATTCACATAGAAGATCTAATAAGATGTGGAAAGCAAATGTGAAATCGGTTAGAGTTAAGGTAGATGGCGGTACAAAGAAGATGTACGTATGTACTTCCTGCCTACGTTCCGGAAAAGTAGAACGTGCTGTATCCGGCGTAGCTGAATAAGATTTTAGAAAAGGTATTGTGAAAGCAATATCTTTTTTTATGCCTAAAATTCAAAAGTGCATTTGTCTTGCAAGGAAGATTGGAAAGATTATGGAGCAATCACTTTCTCTAGCTTCTCTTAAAATGCAATATTTTTTAAATACTTAAGAAAGAATTATGTTTTATCCCTAAGATTCCCTACTACTTATAGGGTAAAAAGAAAGAGAATCGAAATACTTTAAAGGAGAAAGCTATGGTTCAATGCAAAAATTTAACGAAAAAATACGGATCCAAGGTTGCTCTTAGGGATGCCACCTTACATATTTATCCGGGAAATATTTATGCTCTTTTGGGGCCAAACGGTTCCGGAAAAACTACCTTCATGAAGATTCTTGGGGATTTAACCAAGCAGAGCAGTGGAGAAGTATTGTTTGAAGGAAAGCCTTTAAGCATTCAAAGTAGAAAAGACATTGCCTATCTGCCTACAGAGAGTCAGGCCTATCCCTTTATGACAGTGGGAGACTACGGAAAATATCATAAAAGCTTTTTTCCGGATTTTCAGGAGGAAGAGTACAAGAGAATGCTGGAGGAGATGGATATTTCCCTAAAGCTTCCCTTTAAGGCCTTATCCACAGGTATGGATAAGAAGGCAAGAATTGCGGCAACCCTTGCCCGAAATGCGAAGCTGGTGCTTTTGGATGAGCCCTTTAACGGAGTGGATCTTCTGGCCAGAGAAGAAATCGAAAAGATGATTTTAGAAAAGAAGCGAGAGAACAGTACCATCCTTCTTTCCAGCCACTTGGTGGAAGAGGTGGAGGACTATATTCAATTTGCCATTTTCTTCCATCAGGGAAGAATTCTTTCCGTAGAACAGCTTGAGAGGATGCAGGAAAATAAGGGACAGAATCTTACAGAACGTTACAGAAGTCTTTTGGGAAAAAAGAAGGAGGGCTAAATGCTGACATTAATACAATATGAAATGAAAAAAACCGCCTTTATGAAGATTCTTTGCGGCTTTGCCCTTTTTATCTCCCAGGCCTTTGTGATGCTGGGGACGGCAACGGATAATTTCGTTGTGGCCGGTCTTGGTGCAGGTTTGCTGATTTTCTTCAGTTTTCTGGTGATTTTCATTCTGGGCTTATCCAGCATGGCCAGTCTAAGCAAGGATCTAAATACTACCCAGGGCTATTTGCTTTTTATGCTGCCAAAACACAGTGCCTACTTCCTCTTAGCAAAGATTGTTGAAAGCTTGGTCAGTACTTTTTTGGCAGGAGTAGTAATTGTACTGATTTTTAGTTTTAATGTAGCTTACTTTGGCATTGATATGGATACCTATAAGGATTTTTTTGAAATGTTTTGGAATCTAGTTTTGAGCGGAAAGGGTTTTGGAGAGTTAAGTCTTTATGTGATTCGTTTCCTTGCCACTGCAGCGGCTTTTTGGGTTTTTCTTTCCACTATGGCAATTTTATGTGTTACGGTACAGGCCAGTATGTTTAAAGGAAAGGCATTGGCCTTGGTAGTCAGCATTATTGCCTTCTTTTGCCTCTTTTTATATCTGTTCAGCGCTTTGCCGGAGCTTGCCTCCACAATATCCTGGGAGTACAAAGATCCGATTTTTTACGGGATGATTGTAGCCTTATCTGCCGGATTTTTTGCACTATCTTCTTATCTTTTAGAGAAGCAAAGGAATTTTTAAAAGGGGAATAGGGAAGATTCTGTCAGTAGATCAAAAAGAAAAGAGACATATCATTCATCCTGAACAACAATAGATTTCCTTTTCAGAATAAGGGAAATGGAGTATACTATACAAAATTCTCATTACAGCAAGCTTGTTCTTAGGGCATAGGAGCATTTGCTTAAGGGAAAAAATATAATGACTAAGAATAGACAGAAGATAGGGATTGGAGGAAAGACAATGAAAGGAAAAATCTCCTCTCATTACGGTGAGGTACAAATCTCCGAAGAAGTCGTTGCAAGCTACGCAGGAAATGCAGCAGTTTCTTGCTTTGGTATTGTTGGAATGGCTGCAGTTCCCATTTCCGGAAAGGGACTGGCAAAGCTTTTGAAGCAGGAAAGCTATCACAAGGGCATTTCTGTGGAAATCCAGGGAAATGAAATCAGTCTGGACTTCCATGTGATTGTGGCTTATGGCGTGAGCATTCAGGCTGTGGCTGAAAACCTGATGGAAAGTGTAAGATACAGAATTTCACAGTTTACAGGAATGAAAGTTAAACGAATCAATGTATATGTAGAAGGGGTTCGGGTAATCGATTAAGTTTCAAAGAAATAGGAGGAATTTACCTGTGGGTAAAGTACTAAGTGCAAGGGATTTGCAGAAGGCTTTCTTAGCCGGGGCAAATCAGCTGAATGCAAAGAAGGATTTGATTAATGAGTTAAATGTCTTCCCGGTTCCGGACGGAGATACAGGAACCAATATGACCATGACAATCCTTTCCGCAGCAAAGGAAGTGGCAAAGATTGAGGGAGGAAGCTTAAAGGAGATTTGTAAGGCGATGTCCAGCGGATCTCTTCGTGGAGCCAGAGGAAACTCCGGCGTTATCCTTTCTCAGTTGATTCGTGGATTTACGAAGGAATTATTGGAAGTAAAGGAAGCTGACAGCATTGTTTTGGCGAAGGCCTTCCAAAGAGCTGTGGAAACAGCCTATAAGGCGGTAATGAAGCCGAAGGAAGGAACCATTTTAACCGTTGCCAAGGGGATGGCGGATAAGATTATGGAGCTGTCTTTAACAGAAGAGGATATTTTGCCTCTTTTGGAAAAGGTAGTGGCCTACGGAGATGAGGTTTTAAAGAAAACTCCGGAAATGCTTCCTGTTTTGAAAGAGGCAGGAGTGGTGGATTCCGGTGGAGCCGGTTTAATGTGTGTACTGGAAGGGGCTTTACGTTCCTTAAAGGGCGAAAAGATTGAACTGGATTTGGAATTTAAGGAAGATTCCGGCGTTTCCGCATTAACGGGAGAGAGAAAGAGCAGAGGAGAGATTTCCACTGCGGACATTCGTTTCGGGTATTGTACGGAATTTATGGTTAATGGTGACCACCCCTTCTCTGATGAAGAGGTGGAGAAGCTTAGAGACTACCTTTCCGGTATCGGTGATTCTATCGTTTGTTTCTCCGATGAGGATTTGATTAAGGTTCATGTACATACCAATCATCCGGGAGATGCCTTTGAGAAGGGCCTTACTCTGGGATACCTTTCCAAAATGAAGGTAGACAATATGCGTCTTGAACATCATGAGGTGTTGATTGAGGATGCTTCCCGTATTGCCGCCATGGAAAAGCTGGAGGAACAGCCTAAGGAAGCAGGAACTTCCAAGGAGTCTAAATCGGCAGAGGAAAAGGACTTCGGCTTTGTGGCAGTATGTTCCGGTGACGGGCTGAGAGATATTTTCTTAGACCTTGGGGTGGATCAGGTGGTTTCCGGGGGACAGAGTATGAACCCTTCCACCGAGGACTTGTGTGCAGCGGTAGAGAAGATTCATGCCAAGCATGTCTTTATTTTACCGAATAACAAGAACATTTTACTGGCTGCTCAGCAGGTGAAGGATATCTTGGAGGATCGTTCCGTATCCGTAGTGCCCAGTAAGACCATTCCCCAGGGAATTTCCGCAATGATTTCCTTCCAGCCGGAGGGAACGGTGGAGGAGAATCAGGAGGGCATGGAGGACAGCTTATCCATGGTTTCTTCCGGAGAAATTACCTATGCGGTTCGAGATACCAGCATTGACGGAAGAGAAATCCATAAGGGAGACATCCTGTTTTTGGGAGATCAGGGATTACTTTCCGCTGAAAAAAGCATTTCCTTGGCTATGAAGGAAGGCTTGGAGAAGATGGGAGAGGGAGAAATCCTGAGTCTTTACTATGGAGAGGGCGTTACGGAAGAAGAGGCTAAGGCCTTGGAGAAGGAGATTTTGGAGTATATGCCGAATCTGGAGGTGGAGGTTCATGCCGGCGGACAGGCAGTGTACTATTATCTTCTTTCCCTAGAGTAAGAGTCGTTTTTACAGAAATGTAGTCGATATTTAAACAAGCTTATTAATTCAGGGCAACCAAGCTTTTTGCGTTATAGCTTTGCA
>NZ_DBHIGR010000033.1:0-15810 GCF_057249185.1 Oribacterium sp. | reverse complement strand
TCCTCTTTGGGATATTGGTAGTAAATGTCTGTGTTATCCAGAAAAAAACCGTCTAATCCCATGGCGGCATATTGTTTTCCTAAGCTGTTAATCAGAAAATCCTGCCACTGTGGATTGCTGACATCCATCCAGTATTCTTCCTCCCAATTTTCATAGGGTGCCAGACTATACTTTTTAAAATCCTCATAATAAGGGCGGAAATTTTCCAGGGCGCCGATGTTTAGATAGCCGTAAACCTTTGTGCCCTCTGCCTTGATTTTCCGAATCTGCTCGGGACTAAAGTTAGAAGGCTCCAGAACCACCATACGGTAGTTTTTCAGCTTTTGAAGGGTTTCTTCATCCTTCTCCTCTTTTCCGGTATTCCCGCCAATTCCAAGAAACACCCCATAGTCCTGTTTGGGGCTTTCAGCCTTTGTACAGAAGCTGAGCGTAAGCAAAAAGAAAACACAAAGCAACAGGGAGGGGAAAAAGCTGATTTGTGTTTTCTTTATTTTCATGGGTTCTCCTTATTATATGATTCCCTTCAGGAGGGCTACTAAATTGCCGGATTCGTTCGTGTCTTAAGCCGGATTTCCAGGAATCAATCTGTACTTGCTTCTATATTCATTTTCAGGAGCATCTTCCTGTAGTTTCCATCTTATTCTACTACCCGATATTCCTTTAGTACATGGTCATCTTCAAAAATCAGGGGTTTGGCACTTAAACCGTCGGCATCCTGGTCATAGTAGCCCATTAAATAGTCATTGACCTCTTGAAGGTTGTTAAATTCATCCACCTGATAGGGGAGCTCAAAGGCCAGCTTTTCAATAAAGAGATATTTGTCTCCGTCCTGAACCAGAACCCCCACATGGCCTACAAATTCCTGCACCTTATTCTTGCCGTCATCCATGGTCATAAAGACGGAAATCATATGCATCTTGTCATTATGGAAAGAGATTTCTTTTTC
Organism: Oribacterium sp.; assembly: GCF_057249185.1. Taxonomy (NCBI): domain Bacteria; kingdom Bacillati; phylum Bacillota; class Clostridia; order Lachnospirales; family Lachnospiraceae; genus Oribacterium; species Oribacterium sp. The sequence goes on along the minus strand of NZ_DBHIGR010000033.1, from coordinate 14,864 downwards.
CTTCCAGGATTTCTGAATTTCCTCCGCCAAAACCTTGCTGTCCTTCGTATTTGTTACGTCAATATAGGAGAATAGGGTGTCGAATTTCTTCTTATCTTCTCCGGTGAAAATATTTTTTGCGGAAATCGCACCAAAATCGGAAAAGAGCATAGTGGTGTCTCCGGGAGTCTGATTGCCTACGGTAATGAAATCCCCCATCAAAGAATAAGCGGTAATTCTACAGTTTCTACCTACATATCCCCCTTTATCTAACCAGGCATCCACCAGCTTATCCGTATCCAAGCTTGGAAATGCCTTGTCAATGGTGGTCATTTTCTGTACAAGCTTGTCCTTTCCCACCGCATTGTTATATTCATCCACGGCGGCAAAAAATGCTTTGATTTTCTCGTCCTTCAAACCTGCATTTTTTAAAGCAGTGGTAACCCGGTCTCTACTTTCCTGATCCACCAGATTGGAATATGTTAAGGAGAGCTTTGCCTTACTTACAGGCGTAAGACTGTCGGAAACGTCATTGCCTTGTTTAGTCTCTGTTACGGAAACCTCATTGCCTTGTTTAGTTTCCGCTACGGAGACGTCATTAGCTTGTGTAGTCTCAGCGACTGCAGCGGTGCTTTCCTTTTTGGGGGAAGTCCCTTTATTTCCACAGGCTACGGCAAGAAGACTTAAGCCAATAAGAAAAATCCCAAATTGTTTTTTTATCATAGAAGACCTACTTTCTGGAAATGTACTATAATACTCTCGGGCAAGTCTTTGCCGGAGAAAGTTTGCTCATTATAGAAGACTGTAGTTTTCCTCTTCGGGTTACAAAGAAAGGGAAATTTGTATTCGCAAAGTTTTTCCATAGATTACTTTCCGATAAAATTCCTTTCGATGCTTGTATACAGAATACCGATTTTGGGCTTATAAATCAGCTATATAGTGAATTTAAAAAATATTTATCGCTATTCCATTATAATAAAAAATATTTATTTCACTATTTTATAAATGATTTTTATACATGTTATCATCTTAAATATTTCTGAAAATGGGTAATTCAAATTGCAAAAGTACCGATAAAATAGTATGATAAACACACCGATAAACTTTTTTTCAGTAAGGGTAAAAGAAGTTTATTTTGGAGAAGGAGGAGCCATGAAAATCGAGAAAATTGATGACAACTCCATCAAGTGTACTTTATCCAGTTTGGATTTATCTTCAAGAAATATAAATCTAAGGGATATGACCTATGGCTCGCAGGCTGCCAAGCAGCTCTTTAATGAAATGATGTTGAAGGCAAAGGAAGAAGTGGGATTTGCAATGGACAACACCCCTCTGATGATAGAGGCTATCCCTTTACAGGGCGGTGCGGTTCAGCTCATTATTTCTAAGGTGGATGATCCGGAAGAATTAGATACACGTTTTTCAAAATTTTCCACCGCAAGCAACGGACAAAATGGCTGGATTTCAGAACTGGCCACCCAGATTCTTGAAGGCGCTCACGGACTGATGAAACAGTTGAAGGAGACAGAAGACAACAGTGATGAGGAGTTAGATGCTTCTCAGACGGAGACTAGACAGCAGGAAAAGAAAGAAGAAGGGCTTCGCTTATACCGTTTTCAGAGCTTAGACAGAGTGATTGATGCGGCGAAAGCAGTTCATGGCATGGATTTAGGAAACAATAGCCTTTATAAAGACGTGGATAAGAAGGAATTTTACCTTTCTATACATAGTAAGAATGAAGATATGGAAACGCTAAATCGCGTGGCAAATCTTTTGCTGGAATACGGAGAGAGATTACACGGTAATATGGCCAGTGAGGCCTATTATCAGGAACATATGGAATGTTTGATTCCCAATTCTGCATTGGAGAAATTACAGACAGTTTAAATCCCTTACAAAGTAAAGCAGATGTGATATACTGGTAGCTGCCAATTCTTAAGAAAAGAAGGAGGAAGGCTATGGACGAAATTACCAAGGATATGAAAATCGGTGATATTCTGGCTTTAAATGAGCTGATTGCACCGTTTCTCATGCAAAACGGCTTAGGCTGTGTATCCTGTTCCGCATCCAGCGCAGAGTCTTTGGAAGAAGCTTGCGAACTCCATGGCATTAACGTGGAAGATTTGACGGAAGATTTAAACGATGTTTTAAGAGAGTATTTGGAGACACAGGAAGCATCACAGAACGGATAGGAATTTTTAAGAAGAAAAGAGGAGCAGTTTGGCAGGATTTGCCGGGCTGCTTTTTTCTTCCGGGGAGACTATTGCTTTAGGATTACTTTAGTATTGCTTTGGGCTATAAGCCGGGAATTTCGGGATTTTCCATGGGAGAAATATGCTGAAATAGCGTGAAGAAAATTTTTTTGAAAAAAATCAAATTTCCTGTTGACAACTAGGAATTCAAAGTGTATTATTACGTCAGTTAGATAAAACTAACTGTTGTGAATTTGCAAATACCTGGTTTGTAAACTTCATAACTGCCCTGTGTTCGTGTCCTCCTGACCATAAGCACGGCACAAGGGAAATCTCCTGAAATAAATAGACTCAACTTAAGTGTCCGTCCACAAGACGGGAAGAAAGCAGAAGGCGCTCACCTTCTGCTTTTTTCGTTCTTAAGAAGTATTGCAGGCAGGGGAGGAGATATTTCCTTGTAAAAATTAGAGCAAAGGAAGTCCCCTCCCGTTGTTATAAATTCAAAGAAAATGACGATATTAGATAGACATATTGTGTAAAAATTAAATATCAAGAACCAAATTAGGCGATTTAGAAAGGACATTCGGTAAAAATGTAATGCGGAAGACTTTCCGGAGGAAAAGACGGAAGGAAACAGGTATTTAAGAGGAATGTCTGTTGAAGGGAGTATTTATGAAGCGCTTTTTAGCACTATTTTTGGCCGTGTCTATCAGCTTACAGAGCTTTACCGCTGTGGGAGAAAGCTCAAGACTTGTAGGGGATAGTTCCGTTTTGAATGGGCAGGCTACGGAGGAAGGGATATCTTCCGAGGAATCCACCGGATTGAGCCGGGAAAACGGAGAGGAGAATAGGGAGGAGACTGTAGCACAGGGAGAAGCCGAAGCAGCTTCCAAAGTTGAAGCAAGCACCACTGATGCAGGAACCACTGAAGAAACAGGAGAATCCCGGGAAAATCTTGCGGTTCAAAGCAGGGAAGCGAATGAGCAGGAAGGATTTTCAGTAAAAGAAAGTGCTAAGGGAGCGGAGAGTGAAGAAACGGAAGGGGAAACACTTCCTACTTTGTCCTACTCTACCATCGAAAGAAACGAGAAAAAGCAATTTCAATATAAGGATGAGGAGATTAGCGTAAATGCCGAGCTGGAATATCCGGAAAGTCTGCCGAAGGGCGTTGTATTTTTGGTTCGTCCGATTTTAGAGGAGGAAAGAAAAGAGCAGTACCGGGCTTATAAAGAGGCTTTACTGGAAGCAAAAAACGAAGGGAAACAAGATACAGAGAATGGGGAAAGTGCCGGGGAAGAGGGCTTTGTACTTCATGACCTTAGACTTTATGATGTAGGTTTTTTCCTTAAGGAAGAAAAAACCGGAGATTGGGAAGAGGTTCAGCCGGAAAAGGGCAGTGTAAAGATTAATTTTACTCTTCAGGAAGCTTTGGAGGGAGAGGGAAAGCTGCAGGTAACCCATCTTCCTATTAAGCAGGAAAAAAAGCAGGAGGGAATCAACAGCTTAGAGATTCCGAACCTGCAAAAGGAAGATATTCTTGTGGAGGATTTGGAGGTTAAGGAAAACAAGGCCTTCTTCAGCAAGAAAGAACGAATTCAGTTTAGTCTGGATAGCTTCTCCACCATTGGAATTTATAAAGGAGAGGTCAATGCCACAGATCATATTTTAAATGATGTAAAATTTACTTTAAATAACATCAATGTACAGCTAAAGAACAGGGGAGGACAAAAGGATTTTCAGCAAGTTGGAAAAGAAGGAAATACCGTTAGCTGGAAATTAAATGAGAATTACTCTCCCTATGAAGTGGAAAACTTACATATGGATATCCGCTTTGTAAGACCGGGAGACAGTTTTACCGTAAAAAATGGAGAAAAAATTCTCTTCAGCTTCCCGTCTATTTTACGGGCAAAAGGAGCCGGTACCTATTACAATACCGGATATCCCGCTAAAAAATTCTATAAATTTACCATCCGGGAGAATTCTGCCACCAAGAATTGGGAGCTGGAAGTGGAATTCTTACAGGATTTTGAGCTTTCCGCTTATGGGGAGATTAAAGGAATCATCACCTTGGATTTTAGCCTGGACTCTACTAAGCTTACGGAAAAGACGGATAATCCTGTAGAGATTTCCCTGCCGGAGCAAAATTATAAAATCATTCTTCCACCCCTGCCATCCGTGATTTCCGGGGTAAAGAAGGTGGCGGATGCACAGCCTGCCAAGGGACAGGTGGCATGGAATATTACTGTGGGAGAGGATTCTCCCGGTGTTGCCTTAAACGGTTTAACAGTTACCGACAGTTTTCCAAGCAACCATCAGGTCTTTAAATCGGCTACCTGGTTGGGAAAGAAAGATCCCTTAACCGGTCAGGATATGACTCTCCAAATGACGGAAGCTTCGGGAGGCGGAAGTGGTATGAGCACCTACAGCTATACCTTCCCGGAGAGCGGAGAAGTGATTCGTGCTCCTCAGACGATTCGGATCGTTACCGGCATTCGGGGAGAGGTATATAAGGATAAAAATGCCACTACCCTTAGAAATAACGTGAGCTTAAGTCATAAAAGTGAAGCTCGTCTTCCCAAGGATACGAGCAAAAGATCTACCTTTGCCTTAACCACGATTCCGAAGATTAGCTTAAATAAGAGCGGAACACAGGTTAGCGGAAATCGTGTCCGTTGGAAAATGGACTTTAATAACAACAGAGCGGCAGCCTATCAAGCCAGAGTATTGGATAATCTGGGGAAGGGCCTTACTTTAGATGAGAGCAAGGGAATCACCATTCGCTATGGAGATAGAGAGGCCACCGTTTTAAAGCCCAATAACAATCATGTGAATCTGGCGGGAAGAGGCTTTGGAGACGTTAATGATGTATCCTATGACTATAGTAAGGGCACAGGCCCTAATGGGGGAGATACCTTGACCCTTGCCTTCGGCACTCGCTTTAAGGAGCCCTACAGTATCGAATTTGATACGCTTGTTGCGGAAGACTTTCCTTTACAGGGAAGCGGCACAGACACAAGCATTGGGAACAAGGCCCAGGTGGTAGCCACCTATCCCACAGGGGACGGGGTAGGCAGCGGAATTTCCGAGGAACTCTTTAATGAAACCCCAACCATTTCCGCCCCCTTTAAGTCCATTTTCCTGGAAATTAAGGGAACAGGAACGGATTCCAGAAAGGCTCTGTTAAACTGGAGGGTAAAGGCCACCACCAAGGAAAATTATGAAAAATTAAAGCTTGTTATTAACAATGGACAGTATCATGAATTTAACAGCCTAAATCTTCGCTATGGAGAAGGGGCTTCCGCCTCTAACCTATTTGTGGATAAGGCAAGTAGAGACAAGCTTGTGAATCAAACACAGACGGAAACCATTATGGCAAGCGACGGGGTTACTCCTATTGCTACCTTAAACCTGACCTATCTTCCCAGCACCGGAGCTCCGGCAGGGGGAAATGTGGAATTAACCGTAATCCGAAACAACGCAGTTCCTGTAGAAGAGCGTTTTGATATTGGCTTACTGTCCTGGAATCACGATTCCAAGGCACTGTACTATATGACGAGAAAAGATGGAACTCAGTCTTTTGGTAGTAATGCCACCCTATCCCTCTATACCCATAAGGAGGATATAAACCCCTTTAAGACGGTGAGGTCTGTGGCGGAGCCTCAGAAAATGAGCCCGGATATGCTGAGAAAAACGGTGCAAAGCTTTTACGATGATGAGCAGAAGCGTGCCTATTTCCGTTTCCAAATTACGGCAAATGCCAGTCGTATGGAAGATTTGAAGAACTTTGTATTACAGGATGACCTGCAAAATATCTTTAAATACCAAAAGCCCAACGGGCAGACACAGCCTTTGGATTCCAAGTATTTTACCATTACCACGGTATCGGACAGCAAATATCCCACACTGGCAAGAATAGGAAGCGGAACTGCGGAACAGATTGTATCCGGCAGTGAGCTGACGGTAGATAATGTGGCGAAGAGGGTGGAACTGAACTTACAAAATCCTTTAAATGATACCCTGTACATGGATATTTATGTTTATCTGAATCAGGAAGGGCAGGATGTTCTTTTTGAAAATACCAATGCGGCAGGGCTTAATTTACAGGAAGCTACCATCAGCACCACCAATAGAGTGACCATCACCTCTACCAGCTTCCCCACCTATTTAAATGGCGGAAATCCGATTGTTCATGACGCAACAGCCTCAGGAACCGGAAAAACCCAGGTGATTCCCAATAAGATCTTGGTCAAGGAGGGAGAACAGGGTAAGGCAGGTTCCCGCTATCAGGGTGTTATGAACTGGAAGGTGCTGATTAATCCTCTGGGCGGAAATATTACGGGAGGAACCGTACTGCTGGATAAGATTCCCAAAGGGCTATTCCTGGATATGAAGTCCATTAAGCTCTATAGAGTAAAGCATCAGGATCATTCTATAGAGATTAATGGAGATGTAAATGATCCCAACAATGCCACACTAGTGCCGGATACGGAGTGGGAAGCCAAGCGACTTCGCCACTTTGATGACCAGCATGACCTGGTGACGGAGCTGGAAATCACTTTAAAAAATTCCACTACCGATACCTATGTTCTGGCTTATTCCACGGATATTACGGCGGATATTGAAAATACGACACCACCCTTTGAAAATGTGGTATATGTGAAAAAGGCTTCCGGAGCCCCGGATTCTATTGCGAAAAAGTCGATAAAGGCCCAGTCCTTTGACTATTCCACCGGCTCCAAGAAGGTGCGCTATGTCATTAATAAGAAGGATTCCCTTGCAGATAACAAGGTAAGTCTTCCCCTGGCAGGAGCGGAGTTTGGACTTTTTGAAGAAAAATACTTACCCTTTTTGAAAACGGCAAGTAAGGATGCCCTTTTGGGTATGGCCCATGACTATGGGGTTACCGATGCAAAAGGACAGGTGCGTTTTTCTGGTGAGGCATATGATTCAAATTTTCCTACAGAAAATATTTACTACCTGATGGAGATGGAAGCTCCTACAGGTTATAAAAAAGATAGAAGAATTTTCGGACCCTATAAGGAGGAAGCGGGAAGGCGAGAAATCAAACCGATTTATGAGGGAAAAGAAATTTCCGATGCTTTCTATAATTTTAGAGAGAGGGAGGAGTACAAAACCGGTTCCGCAGAGATTAAGAAGATTTACGAGGAAGAAAATCCTCGTCTTCCTAAGGTTTCCTATGTGGCCAAAGGAAAGGGAGATAAGACCGGTTATAAGACAAAATTTAAGTTTTATATTAATCCGGATCCGGAGATGAAGGGAGATTACTTTAAGGAATTCCCTATGGTGAAGGTAGACGGAGAAGCCGGCGTATACGAGTATCCTGCCGGTATCGGCTTTGGGGAAAGCGCAGAGGTGGAAACCGCTCCTGCAGTGGCAGTACCGGACGGACAGGGAGGCTTTACTTATGAGGGAAGCCTGCAGTTAAACGGCCTACCCTGGGGACAGTATGCTTTGGAAGAAATTGATACGGAGACAGGATATCTGCTCAGCAATCGTATTATCTTTAATGTAGAGCGTGAGAAAACCCCTAACGGCACCCCCGTAAGCAGCAGTACCCTGAACTATCAGGGAGAAAAGGACGGGGATAGAGTGGTTCTTCGGAATTACCCCACAGTCTTCTCCTTTGAAAAGAGGGATGGGGAAGGAAATGTTCTGACAGGAGATGCCCTGAAGGGGGCAAAATTCCGTATTACAGGAAAGACGGATGACTTCCTGCAAAGTAGGGATACTTCTTCCCGCTATACCTTGCACAGCGCCGGAAACGAGTCCTATATTCTTCTTACGGAAGAGGAAATGAAGAAGGAGGGTGGTTTACTAGGTGTCTTAAAGACCGGAGTGGAGTATCGCTTTAGCGAGGAAGTCCCTCCAAGAGGCTATGAAAAGGGCCCTGCAATTCCATTTACGATTGATGCCAATAGCGGAAATCTGGAATTGAAGCAACCGGCGAACAATTCACCGGAGGCAGGTTTTTATACCTCTGATGGAGCAAAGCTGATTTTAAAGGATAATCCTACCCGAATCTTAATTTCGGAAGAGGATCAAAATGCTTTTCCGGTGTCTCATTCCTCCTATAAGCTGTATCTTGCCAACAGAGATGGAAGCAAAAAGGAAGAGAGTCCCGCATTTTCCTGGGATAATGGGGAAAATACGGAAAAAACCCTGGAGAAGCCGGTGGCAGGAGAGTATTACCGTTTGGAAAGAACGGCTCAGTCCATTCTTTATCAAAAAAATGCAACAACAGACTATGCACTTTTTAGTCTGTCTAAGGATGGAAAGAGCATCGAAGCGGTGGAAAGCCACGGTATTACGTTGGAAAAACGGGCGGATAGAAGTCTGATGGTGAAGGCAAAGCGAATTCTTGCAGAAGGAAGCTTGACAAAGCTTGACAGAATCGATGAAAAGGCTTTGGAGAAGGCTACATTTGCCCTCTATCAGGTAAAGGACAGTGGAAAGGCGGACAAGGCGGAGGCTTTGGAGCAGGGCGGAAAGATTGCCGACTTGTACCCGAATCTTGTGCTGAGAAAGCCGGAAAATGACCTGTATCTGGGAGACTTTACGACAGACGAATCCGGAAAGCTGTCCACGAAGAATGGAGGCAATAAGCAGAATCTTGCTTATGAAAATAAGCCTCTTTCTCAGGGACTACCCGTGGGACTTTACTACTTCGTGGAGACCAAGGCGCCTACAGGCTACAGCATCGAAACGGAGCAATCCGGACAGGAGAAGAAAAAGTACTTCTTTGCGGTTCGCCCGAAGGAGGATGGAAAAGCAGTGCTTGCCCGTTCTCTGGAAAGCGTTTTGGAAGCAGAGGCAGGACTTCCTGAAACAGCCAACAGGGAAAAGGCGGGATTTGCGAAAAATACCAGAATTCCGGGAATCTTAAATCTTGTAAAGGAAGCGGAGCATACCGGAGAGAAACTGTCCGGAGCACAGTATGGACTTTATTTGGATGAAAAGGGAAAAAATCCTGCAAAGGACGATAGCGGAAAGCCTTTGGTGAAGGAAAGTAATGAAGAAGGTCGCCTAAGCTTTTCCAACCTGGAATGGTATCAGGACTATTATGTGAAGGAAGTAAAGGAACCCAGAGGTTATCGACTGGATCAAAAGGTCTACGGTCCCTTCCGTTTTTCCGCAAAGGAACTGGAGAAGGAAACTACTCAGGTGGATAGAGTGACCGGGGTTCGTTTCAACCACTACGGCATTGACCCCCTTCTCAGTTATCAGGAGAAGGACAAAAAGCGAGAGCTTTGGGAAAACGAAGAAAAGCTGAAGGGTCTTAAGGTGAAAATCAAGGGTCTTTTCAAGGGAGAAACGGCGGTGAGTGAAAAAACTTATACCACCGACGAAAACGGAGGATTTACCGTGGCAGGAGATTTGGTGGCAGGAGAGGATTACAGCATCCTGCCGGCGGAGAACCTTCCCGCGTCTCTCCATCCCATGAAAGAACTGCATTTCCAAATTGATAACCAGGACAATTTTGTGGTAAAGAAGGGAGACGATTCTCAGATTTACTTTGTGAAGGACAATGTTTTAGAGCTTCCCAGAGAGAGAACCGCATTCCAGATTTCCACAAGAGTACAGCATGAAGAGGCAGGAAGGTCTGAAAATGCTGTCCTTCCGGGAGTGGAATTTATGCTCTATAAGGATGCGGCAGGCAAGAATGCCTTCAGCGGAAAACTGGTGGTCAACGGGAAAGAGGAGGAGATTACAGACGGTGTTGTAAAGACTCTTTTAGGAAAGCCGGAAAACTTGGATTCCTCCAAAAAGGGATATCTGATGCAGAAAAACAGGCTTTATCAGGAGGGAACCTTACGTCTCCACGGACTTCCCAAGGGAGAGTATTATCTGAAGGCGGTAAGCCTTGGAGAAAAACTTCCGGAAGAAGGAAATGTGGACTTTGAGGAAGAGAAAACGGCTTTCTATAAGCTTTCTCTCACCGATGGGGAAAGTCGTCTGGAAGTGGTATCCTCTTCCGACATTGAAAAAGCAACGAAGGCTACGGACGGCTATCATTTGCAGTACGGGCTGAAGAAGGCGGATTTCTCCTTCCATACCACAGACTTTAAGACCAGAAAAGAGGACATCAACAAGCAGAGCTATGCCCTCTATGTAGAAAAGGACTGGGCTATGGAAAAGCTTGTGAAGGGAGAGTTTTCCGAGGAAGACAGCATCATTAGCAGAGACAGCTTCAAGGATAGAGAGGCTAAGCCGGAAATCAGCATTGAAGGGAAAAAGTATGTTTTACTCTCTGTGCAGGAAAATGATGATTTCGGAAACTTGCGCTTCAAAAACCTTACCCGTGCGCAACGCTATGCTCTTTTGAATGTGACCAAGGAAGAAAAGTACCAGGATCCCACGGAAGCTCTGGTTTTCCAGCCTTCTGATGAGGGAGCGGTAATTATCTCTTATGGAAGAAACCACAGAATTCCCACAAGACCGAAATTTGCAGGAGCTTATAGTATTGAAGAAGAACTATATCTTAAGGATAAGGATGGCCTCTATCATCTTCTTGGAAAGGACGGTGTTTTGGGAGAAGGTTTTGCCCTAATGGAAAAAACCGGCTTCCAATGGTTGCTTTATGAGAAGGAAAAACGAGGAGGAGGCATAGGCGGTATCGGAGGAAAGAAGAATGGCTTTAAACCTTCTATTCGTCCGGGAGATACGATTGTTAACGATAAGCGAAATCCTTATAATCAAAACCCCAATAAGCCTATTCCCGGAGATCCGGGAAAGAGATTACTTTTTATAGGGCTGGATCGTAACGGAAATCCTATTTATGTACCAGTGGATATCCTTCCGGGAGAAGTTCGTCGCTATATTGAAAAATACGGTATTCCCATTCCTTCAGGAGGAAACAGTCAGGTCTTAAAGAATCGTATTGTTCGATTGGATCCAAAGAAAAAGAAGAAGGGAGAAATCGGAAGCGGTTACAGCAGAGACGATTTAGCCCAGAGACTGGGAGAAATTCTTGGACAAAACCGAGATTTCTCACAGGAAGATTTGGAAGAATTGCAAATCATCGGAGAGTATTTGGCTGCCATCCGAAAGGGAAGGGTGGACAAATACGGAAGAGCGATAGCAACCGGAGATATGTCCACTATGGTTCTGAATTTCGGACTCTTCGGCTCCAGCCTTTTGCTTCTTTGTGCCTATAGCTTATGGGAAAGAAAGAAGATGGAGAGAAAGAGAAGAAGAGTAAGAGCGCGGAAGAGAAAAGAGTATTCCGATAAGCGTTCTATTTAAAGCAAAAAGTTTAAAGCAAAAAGCTTAAAGTTAAAAGCTTTAAAGGGAATAGTGCAAAGTAAAAAGTGTATTCGAGGTATCCTGTATTATGGAAAGGATTCCGCGGATACACTTTTTTTATACTTGACGTTCGAAAGCTTGGGTTTTATGGTGGAAGAGAATAAAAAATCGAACTGTAAAGAGACAGACCGAGACAGAAAAAAGATAGAAAAAAAGATAGAAAGAAAGATAGAAGAAAAGCAATAGAAAAGGAAAGCGATAAAAAAGATAGATAGCGAAGGAAGGTAGACGGAATGGGATTGGCATTAATTGAAAAAATCATCGCCTTGTTTTTGATGCTCTTTGCGGGCTTTGCTTTGGTCAAAAAAGATATTTTAAAGAAGGAAGACAGCCAAACCCTGTCCAAGCTATGCTTGTATTTGATTTCCCCCTGTGTGCTTTTCCATGCCTTTACGGTAGAGGTTACGCCGGAACGGCAAAGAGCCTTTTTCCTCTGCGGAGTATTGGCACTGGGAATACAGGGCTTTTTTACCCTTTTTATCTTTTTATTGGATAAGATATTGCCCATGACAGTAGTGGAGAAAACCGCAGTGATCTATAGTAACTGCGGTAATATCATTATCCCGATTGTAGCCTATGCTTTGGGAGAAGAGTATTTGATTTATATTACCGCCTATATCGGCGTATATAATATCCTGCTCTGGACTCACGGAATATCCCTGTTTAAAAAACAGCTAAAGAAGGCGGGAAAGAAAGGGGACTTTGCAGATACGATTACGGAAAATGTCGGAGAAGCTTCTATTTTAAAAAAGCTCTCCGGATTTTTAAAAAATCCCAATATTTTAGCAATCATTTTTGGCTTTCTTTGCTTCAGTTTTCGGATTGACCTTCCCAGACCCTTGGGACAGGCCATCAAAGATATAGGAGGAATGATTGGCCCGGTCAGCATGATGGTCACCGGTATGGTTTTGGCAAAAATGCCTGTTGCTCGATTTTTTCAGAACAAGAGATTGTTTTTTGTGACTTTTTTGCGTATGGTTTTCTTTCCAATCTGCTTATTGCTCTTTTTTAAGCTTGGCCATATAGCAAGTCTTCTTCCCATGGAGAAGGAGATTTTTCTGGTGACCTATCTCAGTGCCATTGCCCCCAGCGGAACCAGTGTGAATCAGTTTGCCATTATCTATGAGCAGGATGCGGAATATGCCAGCTGTATTAATATCTTTACCACGCTGGTAGCGATTGTGACCATGCCCTTGTTTGTCTACCTCTACCTTTGGATGATATAAAACGAGACTATAAAAAATATTGAAAAGTTAATTATGCAGTATAGGTCTGAAGTCGGGGCACGCTCTCGCTAGCTTCGCCACACATCGGTACTAAGCGAAAAACTGCGTTTCTCTTGTTTTTCGCAAGTACCGGCGGGCTCAGACTACCCCTTTTTCAGACCTATACTGCATAAAAAATAGTTTTTAATATTCGTTTTTTATAGCCTCGTTTTATTCTTCTCCAAGCATTACGGAGGTAGACTTCACAATGGCAACGGCCTTGGCCCCTACTGTTAAGCCAAGATCTTTAACAGCCTCTAAAGAGATGGTGGAAGTGATGGTTACGCCTTCCTCAATCTCCAGCTTCACGATGGCGTTCACTGCGCCTTCCTTAATCTCCTTTACAGTACCTTTCCACTGATTTCTTGCGGAAATTTTCAGATTATCGTTAGCCAGCATTACTTCGGTAGCTTTTACGAAGATACAAGCCTTCTTGCCTTCGGCAAGCTTTAAATCCTCGATAGCTTCCATAGAGATGGTGGAGCTGACACGGTTTCCCCCGGGAGTTTCCAGCTTTACGATACCGTTTACGGCACCCTTACGAATTTCCTTTACAATTCCATGAAAATGGTTTCTTGCACTAATCATTTTTCTTTCCTTTCTAGTCTCATTATGTTGCACAGCCCAGTCTACAGGGAAAAAGAATAAATTGCCAGTGAGCTATCTGTTTTTTAGATGATTTTTAGAAATTCTAGTCACCGGCCTTTAAATATTGGTACACCTCTCTTTTTCCGATGCCCCTATCCTTCGCCACCATTTTCATAGCTTCCTTTTCTGACAGTCCCTTATCCAGGTATTCCTGCAAGTGTTCTTCCATGGACAGCTCTTCCCATTGGGCCTTAGCCTCTTCCTTTTTCTTTTCTAAAGACTTTCCTTCTATAGCAAGAGCAAATTCTCCTCTGGGTTCTTCTTCCTGATATCTCTCTATTGCTCGGTCTAAGTCAAGATAAAGAAGTTCTTCATACTTTTTGGTTAGCTCTCTTGCTAGGGTAATTTTTCTATTTTCCCCGAAGGCTTCTCTAAGGTCTTCCAAGGTTTTTCGCAAATGATGGGGAGCCTCATAGAGAAGGATTGTTCGTTCCTCGTCCTTTAATTGGGAGAGTAGTCGTTGCCGCTCTTTTTTGTTGGCCTTTTCTGTGGGAAGAAAGGCTTCGAAGCAAAAGCGTCTGGTAGAGAGGGCGGAAAGGCTTAAGGTCAGCACGAAGGCAGCAGCTCCCGGAAGACTTTCTACAGGGATTCCTTGCTCAACTGCCTGTTTTACCAGTTCTTCTCCCGGGTCGGAGATACAGGGGGTTCCCGCATCGGTAATTAGGGCAATATGTTTTCCCTCTAAGCATTGTGCAATTAATTCCCTTGCCTTTTCCACCTTATTAAACTCATGGTAGGCGGTCATGGGAGTTTTAATCTCAAAATGATTTAAAAGCTTGATGGAGTTTCTGGTATCCTCAGCGGCGATAAGATCCGCTTCTTTCAGGGTGCGAAGCACCCGAAAGCTGATGTCCTCCAGATTGCCGATGGGGGTGGCACATAAACTGATTTTTCCGATGGGCATAATGGTCTCCTTGAATATATAAAAATTAAGGATTTATTGAATAAATCGAGCTTGGATTGCAGCTCTCATATCCGTTAATGGATAATATCCGAATGTGGATAATAGGTATTTTATCATACTTGTTTTATAATAGGGAAAGAAGCTTTTCTCATCATTTTAACTATCTTATTTTTATTCTGATAATCTAAATTAAACGATTTATTTATCTAAAATCATTAACTTTATATTCTTTTCATCTTCTGAAAATCTATCACAGAAAGGAGCTTCCCTTTATGACTCAATCAGCTAAAAACTCAAACTTTCATCATACAGACAAGAAAGATATGGAGGACTTGGAAAAACGCAAAACCATAGAATCCTTCACCTTAATGGATGATATTTTCATGAGACTTGTATTTGAGGAAAAGTCTTGCACGGAATATGTTTTACAAGTTCTAATGAATAAAAAGAGTTTAAAAGTGAAAAAGCAGTATGTACAAAAAGACCTTCCTAATTTGTACGGTCATTCTTTGCTCCTGGATTGCTTTTGTGAAGATGATCAGGGGAATTTGT